>CAZVFQ010000005.1:0-4168 GCA_964626455.1 uncultured Desulfobacteraceae bacterium
ATTAATGTTCTTGACAGTTAATAAGGGGTTTTATAGGTTTAGGGGTCGTTATTGCCGGACAATCAGGTGTTTTTTTCAATGCAGCAGCAAAAGGATTCGATAGAAGTGGACAATGCCGCTGAACAAGGCTCACCGACGGCTGCCGTAAGGATAAGGGATCTGTATAAGTATTTCGGCAGCCTACAGGTGTTAAAAGGAGTGTCGCTTACTGCCCGCCAGGGAGACGTGATAGCTTTGATCGGGTCGTCGGGATCGGGTAAAAGCACGCTTCTTCGGTGTATTAATCTTCTGGAAATCCCCACTTCAGGGGAGATTCACGTGGGACAGGAACATATCCGGCTTGTGCAAAACCGCAGAAAGCAGACTGTGCCGGCTGACCGCAGGCAGGTGGATCGTGTGCGTACAAAGCTGGGAATGGTTTTTCAGCATTTTAATCTCTGGTCGCACATGACAGTGCTTGAAAACGTAATTGAAGCGCCTGTGCATGTTTTGAAAAAGACCCGCAAAGAGGCAAAGGAAAAGGCATTAGCCTATCTGGAAAAAGTCGGCATTGCAGACCGGTCCCATTATTATCCTGCTCATCTTTCGGGCGGACAGAAACAGCGTGCAGCTATTGCACGCGCTCTTGCTATGGAGCCGGATGTGATGCTGTTTGACGAGCCTACTTCTGCGCTTGACCCCGAGCTGGTGGGCGAAGTGCTGCGCGTAATCCAGGATATTGCAAAAGAAGGGCGGACAATGATCATGGCAACCCATGAAATGGGGTTTGCCAGGGAGGTATCAAGTCATGTTATTTTTCTGCACGACGGTATAATCGAAGATGAAGGAGAGCCTGAATATATTTTCCGCAAACCGGCTTCAGAGCGCTGCCGCGCCTTTCTGTCCCGGTTTTTCTGATAAAACAACCGACGGCAATACGTCAATTATTCAACCCAAGGCTATGGAGGAAACATGAAACGATTTTTCAACATTTTACTGGTTTTGATTTTCTGTATCCTTTTTTCCGCTGCATCGTCTCTGGCAGCCGATGACACCGTCCGGATCGGCACTGAAGGGGCCTATCCTCCCTTTAATTACACGGACAAGGACGGAAATCTTGAGGGCTTTGACATCGAGATTGCAGAAGCCCTCTGCGAAGCTGCCGACATGGAATGCGAATTTGTGACCCAGAGCTGGGAAGGCATGATTCCGGCCCTTCTTGCAAAGAAATACGATGCAATTATCGCTTCCATGAGCATAACCGAGGAACGGAAAAAAAGAGTGGACTTCACTGACAAATATTACCAGACTCCTGCCAGGTTTGTGAAACACAAAGATGATGATACCGAGATTTCCAAACAAGGCCTCAAGGGCAAAACCGTTGGTGTTCAGCGGGCCACTGTATCTGCCAATTTCATAAACGACAACTTCGACGATATTATGAAAATCAGGTCTTATGCTACCCAGGAAGAAGCCAACATGGACATGACTTCCGGCAGGCTTGATCTTCTTTTTGCCGATGCCGTGGTGCTCCAGGAGGGCTTTCTTGATAAAGAAGACGGAGAAGATTATGAATTTGCGGGTCCAGGCTACACTGATAAAGAATGGTTCGGCGAAGGAATAGGCATTGCCGTCAGAAAAGGAGATGATGATCTGCGCAAGGCGTTTAACAAGGCTATAAAGCAGATCCGCGAGGACGGCACATACCAGGAAATAAATGATAAGTACTTTGATTTTGACGTCTACGGCGATTGATAAGACAGCATCGGCTGATATCTGAGAAGGCGATAAAAAGATAAGGGGCGGCATTGTTCGGTTTGGAAGGATATGGCCCGCTTTTGCTCAAGGGCGCAAGACTGACCGTGTATGTGGGCGTTAGCTCCATGGCAATAGCCATAGTGCTGGGGCTGATCGGGATGCTGTGCAAGATTTCCGGGTCACCCGTGGTGCGTTTTCTGGCAGACTTATATACCACAGTCATCCGGGGGATTCCCGAGCTTGTGCTGATCCTCCTGGTATACTACGGGGCGCCGACCCTGATCCAGGATATATCGGCCGCGTTCGGGTATCCTGTTTATATTTCCCTTGATCCGTTTGCCTCCGGGGTGCTCACCATAGGGTTTATATACGGGGCCTTTTCAACAGAGGTTTTCAGGGGGGCATACCTGGCAGTGCCCAGAGGACAGATTGAGGCCGCGCACGCCTGCGGCATGAGTGGTGCCCTTACCTTCCGCCGGATTCTGCTGCCCCAGATGATGCGATTTGCCCTTCCGGGTCTCGGCAACGTCTGGATGGTGCTTATAAAAGCAACAGCCCTTATTTCCGTTATTCAGCTTCCGGAATTAATGCGCAGCGCGGATATCGCGTCAAGAAACACAAAAAAGCCTTTTACCTTTTTTCTGGCAGCGTCATTTATTTACCTGGGAATAACGATAATTTCCAATATCGTCCAGCAGTGGGCTGAAAAACGGGCCGAACGGGGAATACGGAGGGCCTGAGAAAATTATGGAAATCATTGTCGAAAATATTCCCCGGTTTTTAAACGCCTCCTGGATTACCATACAGATCACAGCCCTGAGTGTCTTTATAGGATTCTGCATGGCTATTCCCCTGTCAGTGATAAGGGTTTCAGCAAGGCGGATTTTTTCCTGGCCGGTATACGCTTTTACTTTTTATTTCCGGGGAACCCCCCTGCTGGTCCAGATTTTTCTGATATATTATGGCTCAGGGCAGTTCCAGGAGCAGCTCAGTGCGGCGGGCCTCTGGCATTTGTTTCAAAGCCCATGGTTTTGCGCGGTTTTATCCCTGACGCTAAATACCGCGGCCTATTCAACGGAAATTTTCAGAGGCGGTATACAGGGTGTTCCAGGCGGGGAGATAGAGGCTGCCAGGGCCTGCGGTATGTCGGGTGTGCTTCTGTACCGGCGCATTATCATACCGCGGGCAATCCGCATTGCCTGGCCCGCTTATACAAACGAGGTGATTTTTCTTCTTCAGGCATCTTCTCTTGTATCCATTATCACGGTAATGGACATTACAGGGGTTGCAGGAGAGATCGCTACCCGCAGTTTTGCCTTCTATGAGACCTATCTTTTTGCGGCAGGCCTTTATCTTGTAATTGTATACGGCGTGCTTTGGCTTTTCAGGCGCATTGAAAACCGCTTAAACGCTTATCTGTCTGCTGAAAGCGCCTGAGAAATGACCACGCGGCCCCATCTTAAAGGCGATCTTCTTTTGCTTCTTACCGCAATGATCTGGGGATCTGCATTTGTCGCCCAGAAAGTGGGGATGGACCATATCGGCCCTTTCATGTATACGGGTATCCGGTTTGCCCTGGGCGCCATGTTTGTAACGCCTGTTATGCTGGTTTTCAGCCGCTACAGGCCCTTTATCATCAAAAAGCAGGAAAAAGCCCCGCCCCTGATCCTTGCAGGTCTGCTGGCAGGGGTTTTGCTTTTCGGCGGAAGCATTCTTCAGCAGATCGGCCTTGTATATACCACTGCGGGCAAAGCCGGCTTTATAACCGGTCTTTACGTGGTAATTGTACCCCTGCTCGGGCTTATATGGGGGATGCGTCCGGGAGCCGGCCGATGGGCTGGGGCGGTTTTATCCGTAACCGGGCTTTATCTTTTGACCGTACAGAAGGGATTTTATTTCTACCTCGGAGACATCCTTGTTATTATATGCGCTTTTATGTATGCACTTCATGTACTTGTAATAGGCTGGTTTGCACCCAGGCTAGATGTATTGAAACTTTCAGTGATCCAGTTCTGGGTGTGTTCTGTTATAAGTCTTGTGGCCGGATTCTTCCTGGAAGTCCCGAACTGGCAGGCAGTCTATGATGCGGCTGTGCCCATACTATACGGAGGGCTGCTCTCGGTAGGCATAGGATTTACCCTCCAGGTTGTTGCCCAGCAGAAAGCCCCGCCTGCTCATGCGGCCATTATCCTTAGCCTGGAGACGGTTTTTGCGGTAATGGCAGGAATGCTTGTTCTTGGCGAAACACTTCCGGCAAGGGGGTGGATAGGTGCTGCCTTAATGCTTGCAGGCATGCTTTCCTCGCAGTTTTATGCTTCGGAAAAATGACCTCCCTGTGCATTTCTTATATCCTTAAAAGCAGACCCTGCGGGATTGACATTTTTATAGATTGTTGTATCCTTATAAGGAGAAAAGGAGAAAAGGAGAAAAG
>CAZVFQ010000005.1:4268-58922 GCA_964626455.1 uncultured Desulfobacteraceae bacterium
ACATTTTTATAGATTGTTGTATCCTTATAAGGAGAAAAGGAGAAAAGGAGAAAAGATTATGTTGGCTAAAATTACATCCAAAAATCAAATTACCATTCCAAAGCGAATTATGGATCAGTTTCCCGGCTTAAAATATATGGAAGTTGAAGTTGAAAACGGTGTTATACTTCTTAAGCCTGTTAAGACCTATGATACCGATCTTGAAAAAATCCGCAAAAAGCTTGAACTGCTCAATCTGCCTGAAGACAGTGTCAACGAAGCCGTGAAGTGGGCGCGAGGAAAATGAGTCGGGTTGTCATCGATACAAATGTGGTTGTTTCTGCGCTTCTGTTCGGGAAAATACCCGGCAGACTTGTGCCGATGTGGCGTTCATCGGCAATAATACCCTATATTTCAAGAGAAATACTTGACGAATACATTAGGGTGCTGTCATACTCAAAATTTCAGTTAAATGAAAATGAAATAGAATACCTGATTTACAGGCAAGTACTTCCGTATTTTGAAGTTGTTAAGCTTCCTTGCTTCCGACCGGTTATTATCTCTGAAGATCCTTCAGATGATATGTTTATTTATTGTGCAAAGACTGCCGGCGCCAGTTATATAATTTCCGGGGACCGGCAGCTTCTTGGGCTGAAAGCTTTTGAACAAATCCGGATTTTAACTCCTGCGCAGTTTGCGGAACACTTTGATAAGAAGCCTTAGCGCGCATATTTTTTTCTACAGCTTATGATAAGCAACTGTATCCTGCGGCATCCGTTCTTTTGCAAGTTCTATCAGATGATAGTGGTGTGTGAAAAAGATCACCTGGGTGCGTTCTGAAAGCTCTGCCAGGATTTTTAGCGCGGCTGCTGCCCGCTCGTTGTCAAACTTGATTAAAATGTCATCCACAATAAAGGGCATGGGATCTGTTTTGTCAATTGTCATCTCAAGGCCGGCAAGACGCAGAGCAAGGTAGAGCTGGTCTGCGGTGCCGTCGCTCATGGCCGAAACCGGCACAGGTTGTCCATCAGAGCCGCGCACACCTGTTATCACCGGCGTGCCTGACTCGTCGAAATCCGCGCGCACCCCTTTAAATGATCCGCAGGTGATTTGCGTAAACAGCTCCGATGCCCGGCCAAGCATCGGCCCCTGGTTTTTTTCCCTGAATCTCTCAATTGCCGTGTCAAGTACACGGGCGGCGATCTTTACCCTTGCATAATGTTCTACATCCGGCTGCAGCCGGCCAAGGATTTCCTGGCGCTCTTCTGCCAGTTCTGCAGCCTGAGCGCTGCCGTCCATTTTCGACATTTCATTTCCCAGGCTTCCTATGTTTTCAATCAGCGAGTCCTTGCGCTCTGACAGGGCAGCTATGGCTTCGTCATATCTGCTGATTTCAGGATCAATTGTATCAGGGTCTACCAAAGCTGCTGCTTTGGCAAATTCGTCAACTGTAGCCCCGGCCGATAGCGCCAGAATCCGTTCATCAAGGGATTTTAGCTCTTCTTGCAAGCTGCGGCGGTCTTTGGCGTGCTGTTCTGCCCCCGGCAGTTCATGGTAGTCTTTGCACCCGGCTTCCTCGCACATGCGCCAAAGGCGGGTTTTGATTTCAGACTCGGTCTTTTCAGATTTCTCCAGGTTTTGTTTTTCAGAAGCAAGCTGTTTTTCAAGTGCGTCATAGCGGGTGCGCGCATCCCTGGATCGGGTAAGCCTGGTGTGAAGCTTAAGAGCAATATCTTCTGCAGGGCTGTTTGACAAATCCGGGGCCACTGTATCTGCAAGGCCGGACACGGCCCGGGAAAAGCTTTGTGCATCCCGGTCAATGGCCTGGATACGGTTGTGAAGGTTTTCAGCCTCCCCGAGCTTATCAAACAGGGTCCGGATTTCCTCCATTACAGCATTGGCTTCCTCAGGCTTTGCATCAGCAGAAAGCCCCAGGGGAAAAACAGCTTGCTGCCACTGCGCGCGCCATCTCTCAAAGGCCTTTTCCCCTGCCTTAAGGCGGCTTTTTGCAGCAGAAAGCTCTTTTTTCCGGGAAGCAAGATCCGAGTCGATTTTTTCAAATTCTGCGGCCAGTTTTTTTTCGTTTTCAATGATTTTCTGCGCCCGGGATATAAGACGGTTTAAAGGGTCATTGTCAGGATCTGTTTTCGGAGCCATTGTCTTTAGCGCACCGGCAAGCGCCGCCCTGCGGGTGTTTATCGCCCGGTCTAAATCTTTTGCCTTTTGCAGGCTGTCTTCAAATTCGAAAAGATCTTCTTTTACCGCAGCCAGATCCCGGCTCCAGCGATCCATTTCCCTGGGGGCCCCCGGTGTAACCGCGGCTTCGGCCCACAGCCGTCTCCATTGATTGCTTTGTTTTTCCCGCTCTTTTTCGGCCTTTTCCTGTTGGGCTGCAAGGTCCTGTTTTTTTTGTATCGCAGCTTCCAGATCAGCCCCGAGTCTTGCATGCTCCGCCACACGGTCTGCTTCCCTGCGAAGCCGGTCTGCTATCTCATCTGAGGTTTTAACATGCTGTTCAAAAGCATCTTCGATGTTTTCCGGATTCTGCCCGCCGTTACGGTATGGGTCGGGGGCGTCCGGATTCGGGGGCGCTCCCGTGAGTTTCCGCCGGATTGAGTGCCAGTACCTGTCCCTTAAAGCGCGGGCATCTTTGAGGTCTTGTTCAGAAGGAAGGCCATGGACCATCTGATCGGCCTGAATCTTTGCTTCAGTCTCCCTGATTTGATCCGCGGTTTTTTTCAGCTCTCCGGTTATCTCCTTGACCTGTTTTGCTGCCTGCTCAAATCGGTCTTCAAACTTCTGAATTGTTTCTATTTCCGGGACGGGCAGCTTTTCAAGATCAAGGGCGGTTTTTCCGGAAAGCCCCAGTTTGTTTAACCTGATATCCAGGGAAGTCCTGCGGGCTTCAAGCGCCTTGATATCCTGCTGGTTTTGTTTTTCTATGGGGCCGTATTCACCAGCTTCTTTTAGTGCGTTTTCCAAAGCATCCATGGACTCAGAGTCCGGAGGTTCGGGCATCTGCTGTTTTTTCTCCTCAAGCCGCTTTATTTCTTCTTCTGTTCCCGGCAGTGAGTCGCGTGCGTTTTCAATGCGCGCGATGATGTGTTCGTATTCAGACGAAAGGCGCCTGATGGCTGCGGCCTGGTCTTTTTTGATGCGCAGGTGTTCTGCGTCCTCTATTGACAGGCTGTCTGATAAGCTGCGCAGAATCGACCGGCATTCATCCAGAAGGGTTGCGCGTCCGGTTTCAAGCTTTACCCGCTCTGCAGCGGCCTTGTGCTGGCCTCCGAGCTGTTTGTGAAATTCTTCTATAAGCTCTGCATTTTCAATTACAGCATCATTGGGTGAAAGCTCTGCCATTTGCGCTTCAATGGAATTGATGGCTTTTTGGGCCCTTTGTGCTTCTTTTCGGGCAAGATCAAGCCTTGTGACAAGATCCCTGCGGGTTTCCGGAAAATCGCCAGGCAGAAGGGGGATATGTTCGTATTGCTTCAGACTTTCTGTGACTTCGCGCCTCCGGGCAATAAGCGGCAGGGCCTCTTTAATTCGGGCCAGGTGATGGCGGGCTTTTTGGTTTTGCTGTAATTCGGCCTCAACGGATCGGCGTTTTTCAATTGCGTTTTTTAGTTCCTCATCAAGGGCCGTCCACCTGTTTCCCGGAAGGATTGTTTCTTTGAGCTGTTTTTCATTTTCTTTTAGCTGAAAAAGCGCAGCATTGATTGCAGGGTTTTTGCCCGAGGGTTTAAACAGGCTTTCTGCTTCATTTTGAAGGTTATCCCGGATTTCCTTTAACCGTACAATGCCAGATCCTGCTGAGAACACAAGCTGGCCGAGATCTCCCCGGCCGGAAACGACCTGCCTGCCCCCTGCCACAAGATCATCATATCCAATGCCAAACATTGTGGCAAAAAGATCTGCATCCACATGGTTTAAAAAACCGGCAAGGACTTCTTCGTCCACAACTGTCTGATCGTCTGCGGCCCGAAGCGTGTTTGTCCGGCCTTTGCGCCGTACTATTTCAAGGCTCCGGCCGTTGTTTGCGGTTAATTTCCCGCCGATCCGAAGGCGGCCGTAAGGATGGATGAAACTGTCAGGGGTGCGCTCGTCAATTCCGTAAAGCAGGGCGCGAAGGGCTCTTAGCGCTGAGCTTTTGCCTGCTTCATTTGGGCCGTATACAAGGTGAAAACCCGGAGTATTGCAGGTAAAATCAAGTGTGGTATCTGTAAACGGACCGAAAGCAGTCAGATACAGAGCATCGATTTTCATGCGCTGTTTCCTTTCCGCATAAGCCGGCCTGCAAGTTCTGGGCGTACCTGTTTTAAAATTTCTTTGATCCACTCCGGATCATCGCATTTTATGCCTTCAGGGTCCTGTTTTAACTCCCTTGGCAGCTTTCTGCAAAGATCTGAAAGCTCGTCTGCAAGTTCCTGCCTGGCTTTTTCGTCTTCTTCCAGCTGGTCAAACAGGGCCAGCAGCTCCTCCATTGCTCCGCCGGCAGCAAAATGGTCATGGATATCAGCAGGAAGGGTGCACGAAAAGACAACCTTTTCCACCCATACAATGCCGTCTCCGGCTTCCATGGCAGCCGCTCTTATCTCTCCGGTCCAGCGGTCAGGATCTGAGGTGAGTTCTGCAGCAGCCCGGGTTTGGCCGATAATTTCAGCCCGGACCGCCAGGGGCATTGCATTGTTTTGCCGGACAGCGGATTCAAGAAGCTCTGAAAAATTGTCTACAACCTCGTAAGCCCCGGCTGCCTGATGAGCATCCACTGTTATTTTGCACCAGCGCACCACGTCTGTGGCAGTAAAATCAAGGGTGGCCTCCATGTTGTCGCTTACAGCAACAAGCACGCATCCCCTGGGCCCTGGTTCCCTGATGTGTCTGCCCTGGGTATTGCCCGGAAATACGATGAAGGGATTTTCTGAAAGCACCTCGTGCTGGTGTATATGCCCCAGGGCCCAGTATTGATAGCCTTTTCCAATAAGCTCTTCTGGTGTGCAGGGTGCGTAAGGCTCATGACCGGGCCTGCCGGTAGCGCAGGTATGCAGCATTCCTATATTAAACCTGCCGGGCAGGGGGGCGGGAAAATTTTTTGACAGATCTTTTTTTTCAGCAGGAGAGCCAAAGCTTCTGCCGTGGATGGCCACCATTGGATCATCTATGGTGAATGTTTCCGGACGGTCTGCGGAAAAGATTGTCACATTGTCCGGCATTCGCAGCGACCTGGTGATGGTGCTTGCTGCATCGTGATTCCCGGCAACGATAAATGCCCGAATGCCGGATTGTTTCAGCCGGTTCATCTGAGAAATCAGGTAAAGGCCCGTGTTGTAGTCTTTCCAGTCACCGTCATAAAGATCTCCTGAAATGATCACAAAGGAAACTTTTTCAGAAACCGCCAGATCCACAACATTTTCCAGAGCCCTTCGGGTGCTCAGTCTGAACTGCTCTACCGGCGCCCCGTCATACGCATCAAGCTTGTGCATGGGACTGTCTATATGAATATCGGCAGCATGAATAAACCTAAACAAGGGACGCCCTTAACTTATTAACTTATTAATATCATAGTTTTGCTCTTTAATAATTTTTGCTCCCCGCTGAACTGATTTGCTTATTGCAACAGTTGAAATTCCAAACCTGCCGGCCAGCGATGTCATGGTGACCCCTAGTTCGCGGACCGCCAAGTAGCAGATTAAACTGCGGGCCGCTACAAAGCGTTTGTGTCTGCCTTTTGTCCATACATCCTCATTTGCCATGCCAAGCATTGCGGCAACTTTTGCTGCAATGTAATCCACGTCCACTCCCCGTGCTTTTAATACGTATTTTCGCTCAAAAGATTCATCTGCCTGGGACAGCGTTTTTTTGACAAAGCCAGGATCACCCAATATGCGCTCATCGCTTTTTAAATTCGCCCCTGACTTGCGGGCTTCGTTTACAGGCGCCCATCCGCCCATGCTCCGGGCCAGCCCGCCGCCGGTCAAATCTTTTCTCCGGCCCTGCCCGATGCCTTTGGCGATAAAGTCTCTGTATTTTTTCCTGGCAGCCCCGGTGTGATCAGCAAAATAAGAGAGCACCTCTTTGTAATTATGCCAGGCGTGCCGATGGTTGCCCATTATAACTCCGTGCCCTGAAAACGGATATCTGTCCAGATTATCCAGGTCTTCTACCAGGCCCGCCCGTAAAGGGTTAAGGTGAATGTAGCGCACCAGTTCGGTAAAATAGATTTCTTCCTGGCATAAAATGGATTTGTAGCGATTTTGGAAAACATGACCGTGCCTGCCATGGCGGTTGTTAAAACTTGTGGCATGGCCGGTGAGCAGCCGGCGCATAACAGTAGATATTGGAATCGCCCCTGTTCTTAGCAGCAGATGGAAATGATTGGACATAAGGGCCCATGCGTAGCAGCTGGTTTCAGTTTCCTGAAGGATCCTGTCCAGCCGGTTTAAAAAGAGATAACGGTCCTTGTGGTCTTTAAAAATTTCTGTCTGCTCAATGCCCCTTGCAATTACATGGTGCAAAGCGCCGGTGGTGTCTATGCGAGCTTGTCTTGGCATGAAAATTACCTTTATCAGGGAAAAGTCAATGCGTCAAGTTAATAAGTTAATAAGTTAAGAACGTCCCCCATGTTTTATCATTTTGCGGATTTTGCCGGGGGAGGCGAGAAATACAAGGATGCAGGAAATTATAAGGAATATGGAACAAACAGAAAACGAAACAAAATAGGTTCCGGTTATATCTCTTAGCAGGCCGTTTACATAGGTTCCGGTGGCAGCGCCCAGACCGCCTCCTGTGGCAATTATGGAAAAAATCAATCCGTAATTTTTGCCCATGAAGATATCAGCGGTAATCGCAGGCATAAGCGGGGCGGTAGCACCGTAGCCCAGACCGAAAAACAGGGCAAAGCCAAGTGCCATAGGGCCGTGGACCAAAGAAACAAGCATAAGTGACATTATTCCCACTAATGCCGTGGCATCCCCGATTAGTTTTGCCCGTTCCCGGCCCAGCATGTCGGAGACATAGCCAAACAGAATCTTGCCTGCAGAGCCCATTATTCCAGCCATTCCAAAGAAATAAGAAGCAGCGCTTCTGCTCATTCCGGAATCGACCATGGCAGAGACCGCATGCAGCAAAATCCCCTGAAAGGCAAATGAAATAAAGAAAAATGCAAATACAAGATACCAGAACCGCAATGTTTTAAAGGCCTTTTTAAAACTCCAGTTAATGTTTGCCCATTTTTCGTCAATAATAAGCATGGTCCATTTGTACGTCTTTTTGGGCCCCTGTTTGTCTGAAATATCTCCGTCCGGATACTGTGATACAGCCTCCGGGCTTTTTCGTCCGAAAACAAGATTTAAAGGGGCAATAAAAAAAAGGACAATTGCCGCAAGCGCCCGATATGCGTTTCTCCATTCATAAAGAGAAATCAGTTTTTCAGCAAAAGGTACAATCAAAAGCATTCCCAGGCCAATGCCGGCCATGGCAATGCCAAGGGCCAATCCCCGCTTGCGCTCAAACCATTTGGGCAGAAAAGCAGAATGAGAAACAAAACCCAGCAGGCTGATGCCCCCGCCGCCGATCACCCCGTATGAAATTTGAAAATGCCAGAGGTTTTGAGACATAGATGCCGCAATAAGGGCCATGGATACTATTAACGCCCCTGCGGGCACAACAATGCGCGGTCCGAAACGGTCCTGCAGATATCCCCCTGCCATGGCAAAGGTGGAATGAGAGATGATAAAAATTGAAAAAACACTGGATGCCGATGCCATACTCCAGCCGAAATCATCAACCACTGCAAGGATAAACACCGAATAGGAATACCAGATGCCAAAGGCGACCCCCAGGGTGATAAAGGCGACAAATATAATGATCCAGCCGTAGTAAAATAACGGCTGTTTTGCTGAAGCAGTTTCCGGAGAAGTTTGGTTCATTTGAAAAATCCTGAACAGTAATGTCTTGCCATTTGCAGTTTATTATTAGATGACTTTGTTATTTTACACTTCAGGAGGGCAATATAGCAATCTTTTCCGCGATAGTACAGCGATTCTCCGGAAGCTTGCAGATAGACCAGACTGTTTCAGAAAAAGATTTTCACCTGTTTTTCCAGGTCTGCAAAGCGGTTTTTAAGATCTGATACCATAGACGCAATCAACTCTGCTGCGGAAGGAATATCGTGGATGAGTCCGGCAATCTGGCCGCAGCAGAGCTCTGAATCTTCGGCCCGGCCCAAATGCTGGGAATGATACTGGCCGTGTTCGTTTAGATATTTGAAGAGTTCTTCGGCGGGTGCGCCGGATTTCTGCAGTTGCCGGAATTTTTCGGTAAATTCGTTCCGCAGATCCCGGGCCAGCATGGATTGCTTTGAAACAGATACGGTGCAGACGTCATTTGCTTTTGCAACCGCCTGCTTGACGTTTTCGTGACTGTCGGATTCGTGGGTGGCCATAAAGCGGGAGCCCATGTATATGCCGTCTGCTCCCAGGCAAAGGGCCGCCAGAACTCCGCGGGCATCTCCTATTCCGCCTCCCGTGATCACAGGGATGTCAACGGCATCGGCCACCATGGGGGTGAGCACGAATGTGGTCAGTTCGGTAAAACCCTTGTGGCCGCCGGCTTCAAAGCCTTCGCAGATCACGGCATCCACGCCCGCCTGCTGAGCTTTTTGGGCATGCCTGGCCGTGGAAATTGCGTGCAACACCTTTATGCCCGCTTTTTTAAGGATTTCGGTGTAGGTATCGGGCCGTCCCACAGACACGATGGCTGCAGGCACTTTTTCCTCCACCAGCATTTCCACTATTTTTTCAGAATATTTCGTGTCCTCGCCCATTCCCACAACAACGTTTACTGCAAAGGGTCTGTCTGTAAGAGATCTTACTTTTTTGATCTGTTGGCGCATGTTTTCCGCTGTTTTGGCAGGATCCGGTTCGATTTTGTCCGCGCCGGCATTCGGGCCCAGAGTGCCCATGCCGCCCGCCTCGGATACCGCTGCGGTCAGGGCCGCACCGCTGACCCAGTTCATAGGCGCCTGTATAATGGGGTAACGTATGCCAAGAAGGCTGCAAATGCGGTTTTGAGTCATTTTATTTCCTTTCGTATAGGTGTTCAGGTTGGATTTTGCGCTTATTATGGTTAAAAAATAATCGGATCTGTTCTTTTGGCAAGCAGGCATTATATAATTTGTAAAAAGATCTGTCCGGTCGTTTTTAAATCCCTGCCGCAGGTTTTGATAAACTTGAAAATCAATTTATTCCGGTGTAAGATTGCCGTTAATATTAAATTAAAGAAAGGACTTTCCCCATGCGTGATCCATCCGGAGGCTCCAACCCGGCAAGAATTATTATCGTAGTTGTGGCTCTTGTGCTGCTCGGCGTGCTGGGATATTTTGGCTGGCATCAGTTTATGCAGTGGCACGAAGATGAGGTGCACACAGCGGTTGAACAGGAAAGAAATAGAATTGAGGAGCAGCAGCGCGATATCAGGCAGGAGGCTTTAAAGAGGCGGGAAAAGAGCCCTGAACAGAAACGGGAGGAGGAGGTTTCCAGAAAACGCCTGGAAGATGTTTTCGGCGAACCTGTATTTAAAAAAGAAGACGAGGATTGCGCCCGTCTGGAGCTGCAGATACGGTCTTTTTTTGACTACCTGGAAACAAATCGGGGCATAGGCTCGGATGAAAAAAGCGCTTATGAAATTTTTGCAGATATGACAGAAGATCTGGCTGAAACACCGCCCCTGGTTTCCGGCGAGACCCGCAATCTTTCCAATCTGCTTAAAAACCGGGCTCATTTTTTCAGGGTGTTGGGAAAAGACCGGATCAAGCTCGTGATTGCCGTGCTGCGTTCGGACAAAGACGTGCTTGAGCACGCCATGCATAATTTTTACAGATACTTTGTTCTTGAAAAATGCTGCGAAGATTATTTCGGCTCCTGCATACCTGAAGAAACCCTTTACGAATATGCAGCATTTTTCCTTGATACACTTTCCGGGCAGAGCTATTTGATGCGCAGGGATGCCCCGATTCGGACCCTGGTCCGCTACTACAGCGTGCTCATATTGGACCGGAGCATTGAAAAGGGCCTCAATCGGTACGGAATAGATGTCCGTGACCGCATAGAGGAGGTTGCAGATGAAATAAATGCCAGAAACGATCTGCATTTTCAGAAACGCTATATCAAAAGGCTTAATACTCTCAGGGAAAAGTACAGAGGGCAATAAGTACATTAACCGCGCAATGTTCCGGTTAATTCTTATTTTTTAATCCTGTGTAAAGAGTTGCAATCCCGGCGGTGAGAGGAAGCCATTTTATGTCTTTATACCCTGCACGCCGCATGATTGCGGCAAATTCGGCCGGCTGCGGAAAACCAAGGACAGAGGATGGCAGATAGCGGTAAGCCCTCATGTTTTTTGAAAACAAGCCCCCGATTGCGGGAAGAATTTTTGTAAAGTAGAGAAGATAGAGTCTTCGCATCATTTTGTCCGAAGGCGTGGCAAGTTCCAGTACGGCTATCATTCCTCCGGGCCTGAGAATTTCCAGAAACTCTTCCATGGCCCTTTGCCGCGCGGCAATGTTTCTTATGCCGAATGCTATGGTTACCGCATCAAAGCTTTGCTTTGCAAACGGAGGAAAAAGGGCGTCGGCCGCCAGAAGAGAAAAGGACTTTCCGGGAAAAACTGATGCGGCTTTTTCTGCTGCAATGGCAAGCATTTCAGTTGAAAAATCTATTCCAATAACCTTTGCGGTATTTTTCTGACGGAGGATTTCGAGCATTACGTCCCCTGTGCCGCAGGCTGCATCCAGAATCCGGGCGTTGTCTGGAATTTGCAGGGCTTGTGTCATCCTGCGACGCCAGTAAACATCCTGCCGTAGACTTAAAAGCCGGTTTAAAAAGTCGTATCTCGGCGCAATTGCGCCGAACATGTTTTTTACAAAGCCTGGCTCGGTGTTTTTGATCATTGACAATTTGCTATTATGCATTATTGTTCTGATGGAATTTCAAGGAGACATCCCTGCCGTTCCGGTAGACTTTCAATAGCACAATACAGGCTGATTTTAAACGCCTTGATTTGCCGGAGTAAATTATTTTGTGCGGCAGACAAAACAATTTTTGTTGAACTTTAAATAAAAACGGTTGGTTATCCGCTTATGAGCCAAAAACGGGATTATTACGAGGTCCTGGGTGTTGACAGAAATGCAGATGCCGCAGAGCTGAAGGCAAAGTACAGAAAGATAGCTCTCAAATATCATCCCGACAGGAACCCGGGCGACAAAGAGGCAGAAGAGAAGTTCAAGGAGGCCGCCGAAGCCTATGATGTGCTTTCCAGTCCTGAAAAGCGGCAGATGTATGACCGATTCGGTCATCGCGCCTTTGAAAACGGCGGTGCCGGCCAGGGCGGCGGCTTCAGGGATTTTGAAGACATCTTTTCGAGTTTTGGTGATATCTTTGAAGATTTTTTTGGTTTCCGGGGCGGGGCGCGCGGCGGCCGCACAAGGGCCCAGCGCGGAGCAGACCTGCGATATGACCTGACCATAGAGTTTGCTGACGCGGCTTTTGGCAAGGAAACCGAACTGGAACTGGAAAAAATGGTGACCTGTGACGAGTGCCACGGCACAGGTGCAAAGCCGGGTACCGAGCCCGAGACCTGCGGGCAGTGCGGGGGGACAGGCCAGTTTGTTCGCACCCAGGGATTTTTCCAGGTAAAAAGTGTATGTCCCAGGTGCAGGGGCCAGGGCAAGGTGATCACAGAGCCGTGCCCCAAGTGCATGGGCAGGCAGCAGGTTGCAGCCAGAAAAAAAGTGGAGTTAAAGATTCCTGCAGGCGTGGATACAGGCTCCAGGCTAAGACTTGCCGGCGAGGGGGAACCGGGCGTAAACGGCGGACCTTCCGGAGATCTCTATGTGTTTATCCGGGTAAAGCCGCATGATGTTTTCGAGCGCCGCGACAATGATATTGTCTGCAAAGTCGAGCTCTCCTTTACCCAGGCAGCGCTGGGCGATGAAATAACGGTGCCCACACTTACGGGCGAAGAAACAGTTGAAATACCCAAAGGTACTCAGTATGGGGATGTTATACGCCTGACCAACCAGGGAATACCGTCCCTGCGAACCGGTCTGCCCGGAGATGAGCTTGTGGAGGTGATTTTAAAAACCCCGAAACATATGAGCAAGCGACAGGAAGAACTGTTAAGGGAATTTGAGAAGCTGGAATCCGAAAAACTGACCTCAAGAATTAAGCGGATTTTTACCAAGGCCGGAGCATCGTCTTCAAAAGCGGCCAAGTAAAGATTACAGGGGCGCAGAGCTGAACTCTGTCGCCTTTTCATATTTTCATATGGGGATTGAAAATGTATGAGTTAAGGGTGGTTACCCGTTTTGCGGCAGCACACCAGCTTAAGATGGTCACGGAGAAGTGCGAGAACCTGCACGGTCACAACTGGAAGGTGGAACTTTGCGTGGCAGGGGAAAACCTGCAGGACTCCGGCGTGCTTATTGATTTCGGCATAATAAAGCAGAGACTCGGAGAAATTATCGAATCCCTGGATCACCGGTTTTTAAATGAACTGCCGGCATTTAACACCAGCAATCCTTCCTCTGAGATTATTGCCAGACACATTGCTGACGGCTTTTCAGAACGCATAACCCATGATGAGAAAATATTTGTCTCAAGGGTCAGGGTTTGGGAATCAGATGATGCCTGTGCTTCCTATTTCCCGCCGCGCCAGGCGTCAAGCAGCTCCTGACGGGTTACAATTGAGCGAACTTCAGGCACGATTTTTCTGATGTTTTCCGCGCCGCCCTCCTGGCGATCCACAAGCAGAACAACCGAGTCGACTTCCAGTCCTTCCGAACGCGCCCTTTCAACAGCTTTTATGGTCGATCCGCCGGTTGTGGCCACGTCTTCGACAATGGCAACCCTCTGGCCCGGGGTAAAATCCCCCTCGATCCACTTTACAATACCGTGATCCTTCTGTGTTTTACGTATGGAAAATGCATTTATCGGGGCTGACTGCAGTTCGGATACAAAGGCCGCGGCAATGGCTATGGGATCGGCGCCAAAGGTTATGCCGCCAATAGCATCTACTTTTCGGTCCTTTACAGCATCAAAGACCAGATGGCCGATCAGATACAGCCCCCGCGGACTTAAGGTTACAGGCTTGCAGTTGATATAGTAACTGCTCATCTGTCCGGATACAAGCCTGAATGCAGGTTTTTGGCTGTATTGAAATGATTTTTTGCATAGCAGGTCTATAAGTTCTTCTTTCATAAGTTTTTTGCCTCCGGCGTTTTCCTTCTGCTGCGATATTTGTTTTGCACGTCCAGGAAAATGTTG
The DNA here is from genome assembly GCA_964626455.1 of uncultured Desulfobacteraceae bacterium. Classification (GTDB taxonomy): domain Bacteria; phylum Desulfobacterota; class Desulfobacteria; order Desulfobacterales; family Desulfosalsimonadaceae; genus Desulfosalsimonas. Next base: position 17,570 of record CAZVFQ010000005.1, read on the forward strand.
ATTTAATAGTGCAGATTCGATAAAAATATCCCCCACTGATGGTTGGAAGAAGCCGTGTCAAAAAGGGATCAGTGGGGGCGCCAGGGAAAACCGGGAGCGGCACTCCCTGACATTGGCCGCAACAATAACAGTAAAGCAGCCTGCCGTCAATATAAACATGGGACACAACAACGCTCTTCAAAATCAGATTATCCGTTTTTCCGGAGTCACCAAGCACTTCGGCAACGTTTATGCCCTGCGTGATATAAGCTTCGGGGTCAGGAAAAACGATTTTGTGTTCATAACCGGCCCCAGCGGCGCGGGCAAATCGACCCTTATCAAGCTGTTATACATGGGCGAGCGCATGAGCGAGGGATATGCAATTGTTGACGGGATGAATCTGGCAAGGATTTCCAGACGTCAAATCCCGGAGCTACGGCGCAGGATAGGCGTGATCTTCCAGGATTTCAAACTGATTGTAAGTCTAACCGTGTTTCAGAATGTGGCACTGGTAATGGAGGCTGCGGGGTTTAAATCAAGGAGCCTGATACGCGAAAGGGTCGAAGACCTGCTGGAGCTTGTTGGCCTGGCGCATCATTCAGGTGCTTATCCTCCCACTCTTTCAGGCGGGGAAAAGCAGAGAGCGGCAGTGGCAAGGGCAATGGTGGGCAAACCGAAAATAATCCTTGCAGATGAGCCCACTGCCAGCCTGGATCCGGCAGCCTCCGAAAGAGTCCTGCAGCTGCTGCGCGCAGCCCATGCCAGGGGGGCCACTATTGTGATTACAACCCATGACAGAGACCTGCTATCCCGGTTTGACGCCAGGGTGATTTATCTGGAAGGAGGCAGGCGGGTTGAGGCGCCCGAGGGTTTTGAGCAGCCCGGAATGCCTGAGCTTGGTTGCCGGGATGACGGGGAGGCGGAATGATAAGGGTTTTTAGAAGGGCTTTAAGTGATTTTGTACGGCACAGATTTCTCCACGGTGTCTGCCTGTTTACCATTGCCCTGGCCGTTTTTATAGTGTGTGCATTTACGCTGTTTTTTATAAATACGGGCGACCTGATGGAGGCGTGGCAGCGCGGTGTCAGGATCACAGCATACCTGGAGCCTGATATTGACCAAAGCACGGCCATGGATACTAAAAAAGCCATAGAGCAATATAAGGGCGTGGATTCTGTTTCCTACATGCCGGGAGAAGAAGGGCTTGCCTGGTTAAAAGACCAGGTCGGCGCACAGTCGTCTCTTCTTGCAGATCTTGAGGAAAACCCCCTGCCCGATGCCCTGGAAATAAAACCTGACGGGGGCATGGAGGGGGTGGAGTCCATTGAGAGACTGGCGGAAAAAATCGCTGACCGCCCGGAGGTTGCTGACGTTGAATATGCGCGCAAGTGGCTCCACCAGTTTTACGGAATATATAACCTGTTTCGAATAACCGCCTTTGTTATGGCCGGCCTGGTTTTTGTGGCCATAATGTTTATTGTTGCAAATACCATGCGCCTGATTCTTTATTCCAGGCGCGAGGAGATTGAGATTACCAGGATAATCGGCGCTGACGAGGCTTTTATCAAATATCCGTTTTACCTGGAAGCGGCCATGCTGGGGCTTTGCGGGGGAGCGGCAGGAGTCGGCCTTCTGTATTTGTCCTACCTGGCGGTTATGCCGAATATTTCCGCGGCCGGTTTTCTGCCGTTTTTCAGTGTCAGTTTCATACCTCTGGAATTTACGGCATTTATCCTGATATCAAGCATGTTAGTGGGGTGGATGGGTTGCTGGTTAACAATTCGGCGCTTTTTGCGCGTGTAATTGCGGCCGCGGCATTCATTGCCGTGCTGCTTGTGCCCGGTCCGGCGGTATTTTGCGAAAAGCTGGAGCAGATCGGAGAGGTGCGGGTAAACTCCCTTAACATGAGAGGCGCCCCGGACAAGGAGGCATCTGTGGTAAAAATTCTTGAAAAGGGCTCAGAAGTGCGCATTTTAAAGGAAGACAAGGAGTGGCTCCAGGTAATCTTCGAGGGGCAGATCGGATACGTATACAACAAAGACAAATACCTGGAACGCTTCACTCGCCACAGGGTAAAGGGCGATGATCCGGATAAAGACCGGCAGCTGGCAATGGCCAGGGCAAAGGAGATAGAACGCCTTATAAGGCAGAAGCAAAAAGAGGTTCAGACGGTTTCACAAAAACAGGATGCAGTGGCCCTGGACCTGGAAAAACTGGATCGGCGGATAAGCGAAAGCAAAGATGAGCTGCAGAGCCTGATGGCCGAGACAGAAGAAACAGGTGCCAGAATAAATATGCTTGAAAAAGAGGCAGAAAAGCTTCGCGCGGATATCAGAGAAAAAAAGCAATATTCCGGCAAACGCATTACGGCGCTTTACAAGCTGTATCGTCTCGGCGGGATGAACCTGCTTGCTACCGCGGATTCTGTGCATGAGGTTTTTTCACGCAAGGCCGCAATTGAGCGCGTGCTGGCCCATGATGAAAAGGTGCTTTCAGAAATGGCCGAAAAAAGAAGGCATCTTTCAGAAGTGCTTGACCGGTTGAATGAAAAGCGTGAAGAAAATCGTGAACTTGCCCGCAGCTATGAAGAAAAAATCTCAGAGCTCGCTGTAATGCGCCGGCAAAGAAAGCAGGTTCTCGCAGCCCTGGAAAAGCGAAGATCAGACCGGGAGCAAACCCTTGAATATCTTCGCGATGCCGCCCGAAGGCTCGATGATACAATAAAAGGACTCGAAGAGCGTTCCCGTAAGGGCGGCGCTGAATTTAACGAACATCAGGGCTTGCTAAATATGCCTGTTCAGGGTAAGATTATTTCCGAATTCGGCAGACACGTCAGTGATGATACCGGGGTGGAAAGCTACAGAAACGGCATAGAGATCCGCTCGGAATACGGAGAGCCCGTAAGAGCTGTATTTGACGGGCAGACGGTGTTTGCCGACAGAGTCAGAGGGTTTGGCCGGGTATTGATTGTCTCTCACGGCGACGGTTATCATACGGTTTATGCCCGCGTGGAAGATATGTTCAGCAGCAAGGGCGATAACGTGGATGCCGGTCAGGTGATAGCCACAGTGGGTGATTCCGGCTCCAGGAGCGGGCCTTGTCTCTACTTTGAAATCCGCCATAAGGGCAACCCGGTCGATCCGATGAAATGGCTGGACAAAGGATAAAAGGAGTCATTAATGGGACTGATAAGGAGAAAATCCGCCAGGAGGCTGTTTGTGACACTGGTTGTTGTCTGCGGCGTACTGGCGGCCAAGAGCGTCTACAGCGGTCTTTCAAACGAAGAGACCTACGAGGGGCTGAAGCTGTTTTCCGACGTGATTGAAGAGCTTGAAAAAAATTATGTTGAGCCCGTTGACAGCCGGGAATTAATAGAAAAGGCGATCAACGGCATGGTTGAAAGCCTGGATCCGCACTCTACATTTATGCCCCCGGAGGCTTTCGATGAGCTTCAGGATGAAACCAAGGGCGAATTCGGCGGCATAGGCATTGTTATTACCAAGCGTGACGGAAGACTTACCGTTGTCTCCCCCATCGAGGGTACGCCCGCATCAAGGGCGGGCATACAGGCAAATGACGTGATCATAGAGGTTGACGGAAAATCGACCGAAGATATGATGCTCTGGGAGGCGGTAAAAAAAATGCGCGGCGAGCCGGGCACGGAGGTAAATATCAAGGTGGTGCGCAAGGGTCGCCCCGAGCCCGTACAGTTTTCTCTTAAAAGAGATATCATTCCGATGGAAAGTGTAAAGCATGCCATGCTCAGGCCCGGCTATGGATATGTTTGGGTTACCAATTTCAGGGAAAACACAGAGGACGAGGTTAAAAAGGCCCTGGCGGATTTGGAAAAAAAGGGCGATCCGTTAAAGGGGATGATCCTGGATTTGCGTGATAATCCGGGCGGGCTGCTGAGCCAGGCGGTATCAGTGTCTGAAGTGTTTCTCAGGGAGGGAAAAATAGTCTCCATACGGGGCCGTAACAAAAAGGAGCAAAGCGTATATGAAGCCTCTGATGACGGAAGCGAACCGGATTATCCGGTCGTGATACTCATAAACGGTGGAAGCGCAAGCGCAGCGGAAATCGTTGCCGGGGCTTTGCAGGACAACAGCCGCGCACTGATATTGGGTACCGATTCTTTTGGCAAGGGATCGGTTCAGACCGTAAAGCCGCTGCGGGGCGGATATGGATTAAAATACACCATTGCCAAGTATTATACCCCTGCAGGCAGATCAATACAGGCAGAAGGCATTCGTCCTGATCTGATAGTCAGGCGCCGGCTAATTGACGAGCAGACCGCTCCTGACCTGGAGAGTTTGAAGGAAAAGGATCTTAGAAATCACCTGCCCGGTGAAATCGAGCAGCAGCGGCAGCAGGACGATGCCATGCAAAACGATGCAGACGACAAGGTTGATGAAAAGGAGTCCTTGCCCGAAACAAGTGATGAAACAGAGCGTGAAAAACTGCTTCGTTTGCGCAATGCCCTTTACAGTCACAGTGATCAGGACCCTGAGGTTCTTTTGCGAGACTCCCAGGTAAACAGGGCGTATGAAATTTTGAAAGGATACGAAATCTTCCGGGCCATGGGAGAAGAAAAGTAGAGGAGAATGGCAAAGGCACCGGATTCGAAAGATAAAACCCGGAAAAAAAGCGGGTCTGCAAAAAAATCTGCTACACAAAAAAAAGTTTCCCCGAAAAAAGCATCTTCGGGTAAGAAAACGGCTTCTTCAAAATCGGCAAAAAAAGGCGGCAGCCGGAAGAAGAGTGTAAAGCGAAATATAAGATGGGAGCTTTTCGTATTTGCCGGCATACTGGCGGCGGTTGTTCTGCTAGCCGGTTACTATCATTTATATTTCAAGCCTTCGTATAAACCGCCTGAGCCGGTTTCTGTGCCCGAAAGGCCGAGACATCCTAAACCTCCCAAATTGCCTGACAAACGGCCCATTGTGGCCATAATTATTGACGATTTGGGCTATGAAAAAGAGGCTGCGGAAAAATTCCTCGCCTTAGACTGTCCCCTCACCTATGCAGTTTTGCCGGGAAGCCCCCTTCAGAAGCAAATTGCAGAGCGGGCCCATCAAAATGGCTGTCAGGTAATGCTTCATCTGCCAATGGAGCCCAAGCAATACCCTGGAAAAGATCCCGGACCGGGTGCACTGCTCTCAGAGATGTCGGCAGACGAGCGCATCGGTCTTCTTAAAAAACACCTGGGCGCACTGCCTCATGTAAAAGGTGTAAACAACCATATGGGCTCGAAGATGAGCGAAAATTCAGCTCATATGAATCAGATCCTCTCCATTCTCAAGAAACGGGGGCTTTATTATATAGACAGTCGTACCACGCCGAAAAGCCGCAGTCTTTCATCTGCGCGGCTCTTTGAGGTCCCTTTTGCCGAGCGCGACATATTTCTGGATCATGTGCCGGAGGCCGTCTTTATAAGGGGCCAGCTTAAACGTCTTGTGGATATAGCCGGGAAAAACGGTAAAGCAGTCGGTATTGCCCATCCATACCCTGTTACCTGGCAAGTGCTGGCCGAAGAGCTGCCGGAATTAAAGCAAAAAGTACGCCTGGCGGTGGCATCCGAGGTGGTATCTGTCAGAAAGCCTTAGAAGCGGTTTTTATTGAGGCAATTCCTATCCAGTCATCTTCCGGCAGAATTTCAAGGATTTTTAAGCCTGAGTTTTTAAGCTCGGTTGTCACGGTGTTGCTGCTTTGCCCAAGTATGCCAGAGGCTATAAAAACACCTTTGTCTGCAAGCAGCCGGGCGATTTCCGGGATCATCGGGACAATGGTTGAGGTAAGGATGTTTGCGGTAATTATATCCCAGGTTCCGGTGACGGACCCGGCCAGATCGGCGGTTTTTAATTTATAGATTCCGGTTTCAACCTTGTTTAATTCAAGATTTTGCTTTGCAATACTTACAGCCACAGGATCGCAGTCGGTTCCGTAAAGTTTGGATGCCCCAAGTTTGGCGGCCGCCACCAGCAGAATTCCTGAACCGGTGCCTATGTCAAGGGCTTTGAAACCAGGGCGCATATGCCGCTCCAGGAGTCTCAAACACAGGGCGGTTGTGGGATGGGTGCCTGTGCCGAAAGCCATGCCGGGATCAAGCTTGATTATTATTTCATTGTCATTGCCGGTGTACTGACGCCATGTGGGTTTAACAATAAGCCTGTCTGATATCCTTACAGTGTGGAAATGGGCTTTCCAGGATTCAGCCCAATCCTGCTCGTCAATACCGCTTGAATGGATACGGAAGTTAAAATTCCAGCAGGATTCCATCCAGGCCAGCCTTTTTTCAAGCTCTGCGCGATTTTGCTCATGCATGCTGTTGTCCGGGAAAAAGCCTATGACCGCATTTTGCTCCGGGCCCGGCAGGGCATCGCCTGCCCAGTCAAGCTCAGGGTCCTGCCGGCGGGTTTCCACGATTACGCCCTGAAGCCCCAGGTCGTGGAAGATATCGGCAATCATGTCTGCTGCTGACTCCGGGTCCCGGGCTTGAAAAACTACCCTTGTTTTTATCCATTTCATTTGTCTGCCTTCCTGTAAAAAATTTTTACGAAACCGTCATACCAGATATTCTTCAGAGGTCAAAAATACAAGTTTTTTCTGTGTCGCGCAATGGAAGCCGCGGCATTGGTGCTTGACGGATCAGAGGGAAGTTGATAAACATCTGATTATTATGCAGGACGATTCTCCAAGATACAAGCGGCAGCGCGAAGCCATGGTAAGAAACCAGATCGAGGCCCGCGGGGTGAGCGATCCCGGGGTGCTTGCCGCTATGACACGCGTGCCTCGCCATTTCTTTGTAAATGAAGCTTTAAGGGATCAGGCCTACAACGACCATCCTCTACCCATCGGGGAACAGCAGACCATTTCCCAGCCTTACATTGTTGCCATGATGACCGAAGCCCTGCAGGTTAATGAAGAAGACCGGGTACTTGAAATCGGCACGGGCTCCGGATATCAGGCCGCCGTGCTTGCCGAACTCGCTTACCGGGTTTATACAATTGAGCGCAACCGAACGCTGTATCAGAATGCGCGCAGAATTTTCGAACATCTTGGATATTACAACATCATTCCCAGGTATTCGGACGGCACAATCGGCTGGAGGGAAGAAAGTCCGTTTGACGCAATTATAGTTACCGCCGGCGCCCCGGAGATTCCCAAGCCGCTTATAGACCAGCTTGCCATGGGCGGCAGGATGGTCATTCCGGTAGGATCTTCGTTTTCCCAGAAAATGGTCAAGATTGTAAAAGACGAGCGGGGAATTCATCAAAGCGAGCTTGGCGGATGCCGTTTTGTAAGGCTGGTGGGCCAGTACGGATGGAAAGACGATTGAACCCTGTTCCGTCGGATAATTCCTGGAAATCCGCGTTTTCTGCATCGCCGGGACCGGAATCAGCCCGGTCCGCGCTGCTGCTTGGGCTAAAGGGCGCCTTAATGGGTGCGGCAGATACTGTTCCCGGCGTCTCCGGGGGCACCATTGCTCTGATTACAGGTATATATGAAGATCTTCTGGCAGCAGTTAAGTCTGTAAATACGAGGATGCTGGGCCGCTTGATCCGCCTGGATTTAAGGGGCGCCCTGGCCGAGGTTCATATTCGTTTTTTGCTGTGTCTGTTCTGCGGCATAGCAATAGCGGTCATCAGCCTGGCCCGGCTGATGAACTATCTGCTTAATAATTATCCTATACCCACCTGGAGTCTTTTTTTCGGTCTTATCGCAGCTTCCATCTGGGTAGTGGGCCGCAGGGTGGAAGCCTGGGCTGCAGGACCAGCCGGGGTGTTTTTGATGGGATCGGCCGCCGCCTATGTAATCGTGGGCATGGTGCCTGCCCAGACGCCGGAAACCCATGGCTTTGTCTTTTTATCCGGGATGCTGGCCGTATGCGCCATGATACTGCCGGGTCTGTCCGGTGCCTTTATACTGCTTATTCTTGGAAAGTACGAGTTCATAGTCGGTTTGCTTAAAAATCCCTTTTTCGTCTCTAACCTGGCGCTGCTGGGTGTTTTCGCCGCAGGCTGCGCCATAGGCCTGGCAGGGTTCTCCAGGGTGCTGAAATTTTTTCTCGACAGGTATCACAACCTGGCTCTTGCAGGCCTTACAGGCCTTATGCTTGGTTCCATGCGAAAAATTTGGCCCTGGAAAGAGCCGCTGCTTTTAGAAAGGGTGCACGGCGAACTCATGGTAATAAAGGAAAAAAACGTCCTGCCTTCCAGCCTCTGGCCTGAAGCGGCTGTAGCCGTTTTGCTGGTGGCCGCAGGATTTGTCCTGGTGCTTTGTCTGGACCGGCTGGGCCGGGGCAAAAACACCGGATAATACGGCTGTTTATTTTTCCCCGAGAGAATTTTTAAACCGCTGCTCCAGTTTTTTCTGAACCGGCTGAGGAACCATGCTTTCAATGTTGCCCCCGAATCTTGCAGCTTCTTTTATGATCGAGGAGCTTGTAAATATCCAGCGCAGCCCCGTCATCAGAAATACGGTCTGGACTTCACGATTGAGCCTTCGGTTCATAAGGGCCATCTGGAACTCGTATTCAAAGTCTGACACTGCCCGCATGCCCCTTAATATGGCATGAGCCCCTCTTTTTCTGGCATAATCGACAAGCAGGCCTTCATAAGAGGCGATCTCGGTGTTTGGGAAATTTCCAAGAGACTGCAAAAGCAGTTCTTTTCTTTCCTCTACGGAAAAAAGAAGTTGTTTTGCCGGATTTTCAAGGATAGTGACTATTATCCGGTCAAATATTTTAAGGCCGCGCTCGATGATATCAAGGTGGCCGTTTGTGACCGGGTCAAATGAGCCGGGGTAAATCGCGATTTTTTCCATTCCTTCATCCTGTTTTTTGTGTTTCTGTTCAGCCTACTCCGATGTTTTGCCTGTGTCTTTATGCGCCGGTTTTATGCTTGCTATCATATATGACATGAAGGTCACAAGGGTTTTTCCGTATTTACGGGTATCGAATACTTCAAGTTCAACATGCCCGGCCGGTACCGGCTCTGTCGGGGCGTGCTCGATGACCAGCACCGCCCCCGGGGCCAGGGAGCCGCTTTTTACAAGGTTTTCCATTGCCGGGATAAGTGAGCCATGGTTATAGGGCGGGTCAATGAATACAAGATCAAAGATAAAATCCGGGCCGGCAATGGAGGCCGGGCTTCGCAGCAGATCACGGCACAGCACTGCGGCGCGGTCTTCAGCCCTGCAGGCTGCAAGGTTTTTTTTAATCAATCCGCAGGCATTCGGCTCTGACTCGAAAAAGACTGCATATTCTGCCCCCCGGCTCAAAGCCTCAATGCCCATGGCCCCGGTGCCGGCAAACAAATCCGCCACCCGTGCTTCCGGGACTGCGTTTGCGCAGATATTAAAAATTGCTTCGCGTACCTTAGCTGAAGTGGGCCGCGTTTTTCTGCCCGGCGGAGCAAACAGTTTTCTCCCCTTGAACTTGCCGCCTATGATCTTCAAATGAATTTACCGTTTTTTATCCAGCAGGCCGGATTTTCCTTTGGATTTTTTTTACGTATGACTTGTCCGCACCGGTTTCTTTGGCGGTTTTGGAGATATCAAAGTCGCGGGCCTTTAATTTTTGCACTATAAAGGCTTCTTCAAAGGCTTTTTGCGCATCTTTTAATCTGCCGTAGGAAAAAAGGGAATAGGCATCTATCCCTGGCTCTTCCGTGCTGCCGCTATAAGGGGCTGGCATGTCGCAAATGTCTATGGTGTCTGCCTCTGTCATTATATCAAGGCGTTCGACCAGGTTTTTCAGTTCTCTGACATTGCCGGGCCAGTGGTATTTTTTTAGAGCCTCCAGGGCCGCAGCGGTCATGTTTTTCGGCGGTGTGCGGTTTTCCTCGCCTGTCTTTGACAAAAACACGTCCACAAGCGCAGGAATGTCATCAATTCGCTCGCGCAGCGGGGGCACGGAAATGGGGACCACGTTTAATCTGTAGTAAAGATCTTCTCTGAAGCTTTTTTCAGCGATGGCTTTTTTCAGGTCCTTGTTGGTTGAGGCGATAACGCGCACATCAAGCGGGATGGTTCTGCCGCCTCCAAGTCTTTGAAACTGCCTTTCCTCCAGGATGCGCAAAATGGTTGCCTGGGTTTTTAATCCCATGTCCCCGATTTCATCAAAAAAAATAGTTCCTCCGTGGGCCAGCTCGAATTTTCCGTGCTTCTTGTTTACCGCGCCTGTAAAGGCTCCCTTTTCGTGCCCGAGAAGCTCGCTTTCAAGGCCCTCATCAGAAAGGGCGGCGCAGTTTACATCCACCAGAGGGTTGTCGGCACGGTGAGATAGCTGATGAATTGTGCGGGCCACCAGTTCCTTGCCGGTACCGTTTTCTCCGGTTATAAGGATCCATGCATCGGTAGGGGCGGCAATTCCGATCTGTTTTCTAAGCTCCACGGTCGCCGGGCAGTGGCCGGTAATAGCGTATTTTTCAATGGTTTTTTTCCGCAGAAACCGGTTTTCTTCTTCCAGGCGCCTGAAGTTTAGTGCATTGTTAATGGCAACGATTACACGATCTATGTTTAGCGGTTTTTCAATAAAATCGTAAGCGCCTATCTTGGTGGCATTGACCGCTGTCTCGATGGTGCCGTGCCCTGTTATCATAACTACCTGTACGTGCGGATGCTGGTTTTTAATTTCTTTTAGAGTCTCGATTCCGTCCAGCCCCGGCATCCAAATGTCGAGCAGCACGAGGTCAGGGGCCTGTTCTTCTATGCGCTGCAGTGCCTCATAGCCGTTTGTGGCAGTAATGGTTTCAAATCCTTCATCCATGAGGATGCCGCTTAAAGATTTTAAGATCGATTCCTCGTCGTCGACTATCAGTATGGTTGGAAACATGTTTTCCTCTTGGTTTCAAATTATACCGGAAGTTCAATAATAAATTTTGCCCCATTGGGGTGGTTGTCTTCCGTGATTATCCTGCCCTGATGATCGGCCACTATGGTGCTGACAATGGCCAGACCAAGCCCCATGCCGGATTTTTTGGTTGTGAAATCCGGTTCAAACAGGTAGGGCTTGTCTTGATTCGAAATTCCGGCTCCTGTATCGGCTACTGTTATTCTTACATTTTCCCCTTTCCGGTCCATGTCCGCGGCAATGGTAATACGGCCCTGCTCATGGATAGCCGCAATTGCGTTGTCTATAAGGTTGATTAAGATCTGCTTGATTTGCTGCCTGTCCACGTTTAGCTGCGGCAGATTATTTGCTATCCGGACGGAAAATTCAATGTCAGGGTGGCCCTCCCTGTAAAGGGCTACTGATTCATTTATTATTGGCCACAGATCGCAGGGCTCAGGCTCGGCCGTTGGAAACCTGGCAAAAGAGGAAAACTCGTTTACCAGATTTCTGATCATGTCGGTATGATCAATTATAGTCTGGGTACATTCCTCGAAAACAGGATCATTTATTTCTTTCTGATATTTTCGCTTCAGGCGCTGGGCTGAAAGGGATATCGGAGTTAGCGGGTTTTTGACCTCATGAGCGATTCTTCTGGCCACTTCCCGCCAGGCGGCCATGCGCTGGGCTTTTTCCAGTTCGGTAAGGTCGTCGAAAACCATTACAATGCCCATGCGGCGGCCGGATTCATCTTTTAGGGCGTTGAAGTTGACCTTGAAGGTCCGGCGCTGGCCGTTGACCGAAAGATTAAGGGATTTGGAAACGCTGTCTTCGGAATGTCCTGAAAACCGCTCGGAAATTTCCGCGGCCAGTTTGGGGTGTGTTCTTTCGAACAAGTGCAAATAATTTTTCTTGATCACTTCTGCGGCTTTGATCTGCAGCATTTGCTCGGCAGAGGCATTTATGGTCGTAATCAGTCCGTTTGCCTCAATGGAAATAACTCCTGTGGAAACGTTGTTTAAGACAATTTCCATGTAACGCCGCCGATCCTCGATCTCCATATTCTGGTCGTAGAGTTTTTTGGCCGAATATTCCAGTTCCCTTCTGTTAAACCTAAGCTCCCGGGTCATCTTGTTAAATGAATCAACAAGGGTTTTCATTTCATCGTCGGCTACCACGTTTATGTTGTAGGTCAGGTCGCCTTCGGCCACTTTGCGGGTTCCTTCGGCAAGCTCCATGATCGGGATGGTAATGGAGCGCGAAAGATACATTCCCACCCAGATTGCGCAGAACACAACAAGCATGGCCACCACTGTCAGGGTTATGTAATAGGTTGTCCTGATCGGCTTCTTGAGCATTTCTGTCTGTTTATATTCTTCCAGGCCCCTGGAAATGGAGGCGAGGTGTTCTGCCATATCCGGCGGTAAAAGTACGCTTATTACCACGAAGCCACCTGCGCTTATATCTTTTGTGCCGAATGGGACAGTGGATATGTTGCGGATAAGTTCGCCGTGGGAAAGAAGTTCAGAGGTGGAGGAGGTTTTGGCTGATGCGGTCATGGCTTTTTGCAGCTGGTTGGCATCAAGTTCCGATAGAGAGCCGCCGGGTATCCGGTCGGTTGTGGAATGACTCAGGCGTTCAAAATTGCTGTTATATGCCTCAACCGCATCCAGGTTGAATTCCCGCTGTACGATCTGTATGTATTTTTCGAGATCAGATTTTTTTTCGGGATCCATAAGGTTTCGGGAGTCGATTTGATAGGCGGCTTTTTCCAGGAAAAACCGGTTGTTGTCCTCCACGTGCTGATACATGCTGCGACCCACTGCCAAAGAGTCGTCCAGGGCCTGTTCAATTGGAACCTGAAACCAGAACTCTATGCTGGTTGTAATAAAATGGAGTGAAAAAGCAAAAAGGACGCCGGCGGGCAGCAGGCTGAGCGAAATAAAGGCCGCCACGAGCTTTGTGCGCAGCTTTGTGCCCGGAACCCTGCTGCGTCTCTCGTAGAACAGTTTGACCACATTGCGGAAGACCAGAAATATCAACAGGACTATAAGCAGCATGTTTATGTTGATAAGAATAAACATCAAAAGCATGTTGGATACCGGTATATTTATGCCGGTCATCATTGGTCGGAAAATAAGGTAGGAAAGAAGGCATATCGACGCAAGCACAATGCCAATGATTATAAAGTCCCTTTTCCTGCGGCCCTGGTCGGCTCCAAACTTCGGGGGCCTGGGTATGATATATCGATTTGTTTTCATCGGTGCTCATGTATTGACGGCTTCGTAAAAAGTTCAATATCTGCGTTGCGCTGCATCCCTGCGGAATTTCACGTACGATTAACTACGCTGCATTCCTCGGGATTTGCGCGCCTTGATCTTGAACTTTTTACTTTGCCGTCGAAAATCGAGTTTTTATGAGTCCATCAAGTATTTATTTGGACAAATATGATGATTTTGCCGGTTTTTATCAATAAATGAATTCAATGCTGTGCCAGTCGGTTTCAAAGTCCCACAGAGACACGAAAAAGAAAATATAGTCGAGATAAAATGGCAGTTCAACCTCGTCGAGTTCCGCTCTGGCACTGATTCTGTAACGTTTGCCATCTTTGAGTTTTTTTGTCAAAGCAACGGGAAGACTTTTTATTTCCGACATCCATTTTTGCGCCTCCTCAAAGGAATCGGTTGTCATTGCCTGATTGTCTTCCCATGAGCGTTTTACTGTGAATCGTTTTTTCAGGGTCTCGTATTTGACCGTGTGGGTAATTTTGTGTTCTGCTATGGTTTTGTTGGGTATAAGCAGTGGATTTATTTTTTCCAGAACAATTATAAAGGTAAAAGAGGTGGAAATTCCGTTTAATATCGCCTCATTCATTTTTTCAGTAAAGGCCCCCTCAACTTTGACGAAAAGAAGCAGGTTATCACGCGTGTTGCCCGCTACCATGTCGGTAAGCCGTGCTTCCTGGGCACGCAGTTTTGCCGGGGCTGCAAGGGCAAGCAGTAAAAATACCGCAATGAATTTTATTAACAGATTATGTCTTGCCATTTTTTCTCCGGAAACGGGGCCGGGTTTCTTTAGCATCTGCCTGTTTTCGGTTTAACGGCAAACCGCGGCGGGGTCCATTGTGTCGATGGTGGCGGTTTCCCAGCACTTTTTCTGTTTGAAAAAAGTTTTCAGAAATTCATGATTAAAGTTGTGCCCGGACTTGTAAAGGCAGATGCGTCCCAAAAGAGGCAGTCCCAGAAGTGAAAAGTCTCCTATGCAGTCCAGGATTTTGTGCCGGACGAATTCGTCGGGCCAGCGAAGTCCCTCCTCATTTACCACTCCGTTTTTGTCTACGGCCACGGCGTTTTCCAGGGAGCCGCCCCTGCCCAGGCCATAGAATTTCAAGAGTTCGAGTTCGTGCATGAATCCGAAAGTTCTGGCCCCGGAAATCTCGGATTCAAACTGGTCACCGTTTATTTCCAGTTCATAGCTCTGGCGGCCGATTGCCGGATGGTCAAATTCGATGGTGCATGATATAATCCTGCGTGTATCCGGATAGATGCAGACGGATTTGTCCTGATCTTCCAGAATAATGGGTTCCTTGATTACGAAATAGAACCTGGGGGCATTCTGTGCGACGATGCCCTTTTCCCGGATGCCGCGGGTAAAAACCGCTGCGCTTCCGTCCATTATGGGAAGTTCGTATTCATTTACTTCCACAAGGGCGTTGTCTATAGATAGCCCTGCAAGAGCCGCCATCAGGTGTTCAACCGTGGAGACGATGCATCCGTTTTCCCCGATAACCGTGGCAAGGCTGGTGTCTACCACACGGTTGAAATGCCCTGCCACTACAGGTTTTGCCGGCAGATCGACCCGTCTGAACTTTACCCCGTGGTTCGGAGGCGCCGGGTATATGGTCAGATCCACTGTTTTTCCGGAATGTACGCCCTGGCCTGTAAATGAAACCGGTGCGGCCAGAGTCCGCTGTCTTTTATATAGTCCCATGGGGATTTTTTGTCCTGTCGCATTATACGGATTCTGCAGAAAATTTGATTTCCCGCGAGTCTTTATATTTTTAAACTCTCTTTTATATAACGAATTATAAATCAAATTGCAATGCAGAGACGGTAAATCGATTTTTCAATTGTTCCTGCATTGCGGCTTTGCTATATTGCCTTGAAATTGTGACGGAGCATTGAAACAGTTTGGGATTTCGAATACAGAGCAGCGCAAACGAGGCACAGGGGAAAAGCCGTGTTATCCAAGGTTTTCACCGGCGCGGTGATGGGAATCAACGGGCTGATAATGGAAGTCGAGGTCGATATAGCAAGAGGGCTGCCGGTTTTTTCCACGGTGGGCCTGCCGGAGGCAGCGGTACGCGAAAGCCGTGAAAGAGTGAGGTCAGCAGTTGTAAATTGCGGCTATGAATTCCCCGACGATCGGATCACTGTCAATCTGGCTCCTGCCAACATTAAAAAGGAAGGAACTGGCTTTGACCTGCCCATTGCGGTGGGTATCTTGTCTGCATCAGGCGTTGTGCCGGAAGGAGCCCCCGACCGGTACCTTTTGCTCGGAGAGCTGGCCTTGGACGGCCGTATCAAACAGGTCAGCGGTTGTCTGCCTGTGGCCGTTGCAGCAAAGGAAGCCGGGTTTTCAGGTGTTTTGGTACCTTTTGAGAATCGCCGGGAAGCCGCGGTCGTTGAAGGGCTGGATGTTTTTGCAGTTTCAGGGCTTAGCCAGGCAGTGGATTTTCTGAGAGGGCAGTGCGAGGTTGCCGCTCAACCGCATGAAACGTTTTATGACCCGCAAGCAGAGACAGGGATAGAAACCGATTTTTCCGAGGTCGCCGGCCAGGCCCATGTAAAGCGGGCCCTGGAAATTGCAGCCGCAGGGGCGCATAACGTGATAATGACCGGCCCGCCGGGCTCGGGTAAAACCATGCTCGCCAGGCGATTTGCCGGCATTGTCCCGCCTATGAGTTTTGAGGAGGCCCTGGAAACAACAAAGATTTTCAGCGTGGCGGGTCTGCTGCAAAAAGATCAGGCTCTTGTAACAGGCAGGCCGTTTAGGGCTCCCCACCATACGGTTTCTGATGCCGGCCTTGTGGGAGGCGGAAATATACCGCGTCCCGGCGAGGTGAGCCTGTCGCATAACGGTGTGCTGTTCCTTGACGAGCTACCTGAGTTTAAAAAAAGTGTCCTTGAAGTGCTTCGCCAGCCTATGGAAGAACGCAGAGTTACTATTTCAAGGGCTTCTGTTTCCCTTTCATATCCTGCCGATTTTACTCTGATAGCGGCCTCAAACCCGTGTCCATGCGGTTATTATTCAGACCCTGTACATGAGTGCAGATGCAGCCCGGCACAAATTGCCAGGTACCGAAACAGGCTCTCCGGCCCGCTGCTTGACCGAATTGATATCCATGTGGAAGTGCCGGCAGTGGCATACCGGGATCTGGTAAGTGAAAAACCGGCCGAATCATCGGCTGATATCCGCAGGCGGGTAATGGCCGCCCGAAGAATACAGGAAAGTAGATTTGGGCGGAGCCGGATAAAGACAAATGCGGCAATGAAAAACAGGCATATAAAAAAGCACTGCTCTTTGGACCGCGAATCATCCGGCATACTGGAAAAAGCCGCGGCCGGGCTCGGGCTTTCGGCCCGGGCCTGTCACCGCATTTTAAAGATAGCACGCACTATAGCGGACTTGCAGGGACAGGCTGTGATCCGGGCTCCGCATATACTCGAAGCTGTGGGCTACAGAAGCATGGACAGAACCCTTTAGAGGAAAGTCCGGTTAAAATTGATGGACCAGCATTAAACAGCAACTTTTTAATTATGTATATACGGCGGAGAGCATAATTTGGTACCTTATGACATCTGGGCTGAAATCGACCTGGCAGCTGTTGAGCAAAACGTGCGCAATCTCAGGGAGGCTTTAAGCCCGGGCACCAAGCTGATGGCCGTGGTAAAAGCCGACGGTTACGGACATGGCGCTGTACCGGCGGCATCCTCGGCTCTTGCAGCAGGAGCTGACTGCCTGGCTGTGGCCCGCCTGGGAGAGGCTATAGAGTTAAGGCATGCGGGCATTAAATGCCCCATTCTGATATTCGGCCATGTTGTACCCGGCCTTGCTTCCAAGCTGCTGGACTACAATCTGACCCAGACTGTTTCATCCTTTAAGTATGCGCGTGAGTTGTCTGACCGGGCAAGCGCCGAAGGCGGGACGCTGCGGGTTCATGTAAATATCGATACCGGTATGGGGCGCCTTGGAGTTATGGGAGCAGCGGGTGAATCCCGCTGGAATTCGGCGGGCGCCGTGGATGAAATCGAGGCCATATGCGGACTGAAAGGGCTTGCGGTTCAGGGGGTTTATACCCATTTCGCCACGGCAGATGAGCGGGAAAAGACCAATGCGAGAGGCCAGTTTAAATTGTTTGAACGGATTCTTTCGGTTCTCCGGCAAAGGGGCATTGTTTTTGAGTTCAGGCATGCGGCAAACAGCGCCGCGGCCCTGGACATGCCGGAAACGCATATGGATATGGTCCGCCTTGGCATAAGTATATACGGACATTATCCCTCGGAGGAAACCAAAAACCGACATGTAAAGCTGGTTCCCGCCATGACTGTTCGTGCCAGAATCGTTCATTTAAAGGAGGTCGGCCCGGGGTTTAAGGTCAGTTACGGGTGGACCGGACATACCCGCGATAAAACCATTATTGCCACCGTGGCTGCGGGATATGCGGACGGATTTTCAAGGCTGCTTTCATCTTCCGGTTTCATGATGGTCCGTGGCTGCAGGGCGCCTGTTATAGGCCGTGTATGCATGGATAATGTTATGCTTGATGTGGGGCATGTGCCGAATGTGGCGTGCGGAGATGCGGCCCTGGTTTTCGGCCGGGATGAAAAAGGAGAAATCCCGGTCGAAACCCTTGCCGGAATGCTGGGCACCATCAATTATGAGATCCTTTCAGGAATTTCCTCAAGAGTTCCCCGTATATACCATAAAGCCAGCCTGGATACTTCATAAATCGGGAAAAGGAAAAACTACACTATCTTGTATCAAGCCATACGGACAATCCTATATCTTGGATACCAGCCAAAACCGTAACAATTCGGATTTGCATTGGAAATCCTGTATCAAAATCTCTTGACAATAAAAAGACCGGGTGTTAGATAAGTTACTTTACATAAATGCGCACCTCGTTGACTGTATATCGCTTTGATTTTTAAGTAAATACTTGTTTTGCGTGTTTAAAGCCTGCAACCGGGGGCCCCGGTTTATGGATAAAAAAGATGCGACGGGAACGGACTATATTAAGGATGGATTAAATGATTTGAAGAAGTGTGAGATGAGAAAGGAGGTGCTCACGGCTACAGAATTAATTTGCGTTCTAACGCGAAGCCAGTGGAAACGGAAGAAAGTTATTAAAAAAAATTGACAATTCAGGAGGTAGATAATGCCAAGTTTCGTCATTACTGAAAAATGCGACGGCTGCAAAGGCGGGGACAAGACAGCCTGTATGTACATTTGTCCCAACGACCTGATGGTCCTCGAACCAAACACAATGAAAGCCTACAATCAGGAACCGGATCAGTGCTGGGAATGCTTTTCCTGCGTGAAAATATGCCCCACCCAGGCCATTGAGGTCCGGGGTTACTCCGACTTTGTTCCCTTGGGCAGCAGCATCTATCCCATGATGGGCACGGAAGACATCATGTGGACCTGCAAGTTCCGCAACGGCACGGTAAAGCGCTTCAAATTCCCCATTCGCACCACACCTGAAGGCGAAGCCAATGCATACAGCGACCTGAAAGGCAAGGATCTTGAAAGCGATCTGCTTTCCACCGAGGAAGCCGACGGCTACCAGGTCCCGAAGCCCCAGGCGACCGTATAGCACGTTGCCCGGACGGACCAGAAATAAATCAAACAGATTCGATCTTTTAAGGAGGATATAAGATGGCATTACCGAATAAACCCAAGGGTGAACTCAAGGCCGTAAGAGATCCGGAAGTTGTGGAAAAGGAAGTTGACATCCTGATCGTTGGCGGCGGCATGGCTGCCTGCGGCGCTGCCTTTGAAGTAAAAAAATGGACCGACAATGAAAGCGTACTGCTTGTGGATAAGGCAGCACTGGAAAGAAGCGGCGCCGTGGCACAGGGCCTTTCGGCTATTAACACCTATCTTGGCGAAAATACCCCGGACGACTATGTACGGATGGTACGAAACGACCTGATGGGCATTGTCCGCGAAGACCTGATTTTTGACCTGGGCTGCCATGTGGACGACTCAGTGCACCTGTTCGAGGAATGGGGTCTGCCGATATGGAAAAAATCCCCTGAGGGGAAAAACCTGGACGGCAAAAAGGGTCTTAAACAGGGCGCTCTCAAGGAAGGCGCCCAGCCTGTTCGCACCGGGAAATGGCAGATAATGATCAACGGTGAATCTTACAAGAGAATCGTTGCCGAAGCCGCCAAAAAGGCTCTGGGCGAAGACAATATTCTTGAGCGCGTATTTATCGTCGAACTTCTGCTCGACAAGAACAAGGAAAACCAGATTTCGGGCGCGGTCGGTTTTTCCGTGCGCGAAAATACAGTCTACATCATCAAGGCAAAGACCATGATGGTTGCCTGCGGCGGAGCGGTCAACATTTATCAGCCGCGTTCCGTGGGTGAAGGCAAAGGCCGTGCATGGTATCCGGTATGGAACTCGGGTTCCACCTATACACTGTGCATGAAGGTTGGTGCCGAGCTTTCCATGATGGAAAACCGGTTCACCCCCGCCCGCTTCAAGGACGGCTATGGCCCGGTCGGTGCGTGGTTCCTGCTGTTTAAGGCCAAGGCATTAAACGGGCTGGGCGAAAGCTATGTGGCAAGCGATGCGGCCAAGAAAGAGCTGGAATTTTATGCTCCTTACGGAACAGCCGCCATTACCCCCACTTGTCTGCGAAACCACCTGATGCTTTTTGAGATGAAGGCAGGCCGCGGTCCGATCATCATGGATACCGTGACAGCTTTGGCCGAACTCGGCAAGAGCCTGGACAAGAAGGAGCTTAAGCATCTCGAGTCCGAGGCATGGGAAGACTTCCTTGACATGACATGCGGCCAGGCCAACCTGTGGTGCGCCACCAACACCGAGCCGGAAAAGAAGAACTCCGAGATTATGCCCACCGAGCCCTATCTGCTGGGATCTCACTCGGGCTGCTGCGGCCTGTGGGCTTCGGGCCCGGATTATGACTGGGTGCCTGATTCCTACAAGATCAAGGCTGACAACGGCAAAGTATATAACCGTATGACCACTGTAAACGGCCTGTTTACATCCGGCGACGGCGTGGGCTGCTCCGGCCACAAGTTCTCTTCGGGATCACACTCCGAAGGACGGATTGCGGCCAAGCAGATGGTCCGCTATGCAAAGGATCATGCAGACTTCACTCCTGAACTGCCCATGGGCAAGGATGAAATTGTTGACATGGTCTACAAGCCGGTCAGGACCTATCTGGATAACTCTGAATACACCACGGCAGATGACGTCAACCCGAATTACATCAAGCCCGAGGGCATGATGTACCGGCTGATGAAGGCCACCCACGAATACGGTGCCGGTACGGCGACCTTCTATGAAACCACCAACAAAAACCTTGAAATTGTCATGGACATGCTCGAGGTTATGCGGGAAGACTGCGAAAAACTCGCAGCCGGCAGCCTGCATGAACTGATGCGTGCATGGGAAATCTATCACCGCATCTGGACGGTGGAATCCCACCTGCGCCACATTCAGTTCCGCAAAGAAACCCGTTATCCGGGCTTCTACTATCAGGCGGACTACCCGAACCAGGATGATGAGAACTGGTTCTGCTTCACAAACTCCAAGTTTGATCCCAAGGCCCAGAAATGGGAGACTTTCAAGAGGGATTACGTTCAGATCATTCCCAGTGAGTAAGGTTTTGCAATGATGGGAGTTTAGTCGCAATATACCTCCAGGTGCCGCAAAAGGCACCTGGAGGTTTTTATTAAAGAAGCAGGAGTGCTGAGTCGGTTACGGCACTGAAACTGGGGACTGGAGGCCGGATAAATCCGCCTGAACGCTGATAAGCGGCGGTTATGCGGCATCGAGTCTGCCGCTTCAGTAAAAAGTAAGTGTACGCGGAAGAAAGACCATAAACGAAAGCAGTCATATATAAACGGTTAACCGAATCGAACTTATAAGCACGGAGGGACAGCATGAGCCAAGAGCAAGGAGCCCCGTTTAGCGGAAGCATCATGGTGGTCGGCGGCGGCATAAGCGGTCTGACCACGGCTTTGGAGGCCGCGGAAGTGGGCTACGAAGTCTTTATCGTGGAAAAAAATCCATATCTGGGAGGACGGGTGGCACAGCTTAAACAGTATTTTCCCAAGCTGTGTCCGCCGACCTGCGGTCTGGAAATAAATTTCCGCAGGATAAAGGACAACCCCCGAATTAAATTTTTCACTCTTGCCGACGTTGAGAAAGTTGAAGGCTCACCGGGAAATTACAATGTAAACATCAAGTTAAATCCCCGCTATGTCAATGAAAACTGCACCTGCTGCGGTGCATGTGCAGATGCCTGCCAGAGCGAGATCCCCAATGAATTCAACTTCGGCATGGACAAGACAAAGGGCGCCTATCTGCCCCATGAAATGGCTTTTCCTTCCAGGTACGTGATCTCTTCCCAGATCATAGGTACAGAAGACGCAAAGCGCTGTAAGGAAGCATGCCCCTATGACGCGGTGGATCTGGACATGCAGCCGAAAAACATTGATTTAAACGTCGGTGCCATCGTGTGGGCAACCGGATGGGAGCCATATGACGCGGCAAAAATTGACAACTTGGGCTTTGGTCAGTATCCAAACATTATCACAAACATGATGCTCGAGCGCCAGGCCGCCCCTAATGGCCCCACCAGAGGGAAAATCCTAAGGCCCTCGGACAGCAAGGAGCCTGAAAGCGTTGCGTTCGTTCAGTGTGCGGGTTCCCGGGATGAAAACCATTTGCCTTATTGCTCTTATATCTGCTGCATGGCTTCGCTGAAGCATGCCACATATATCCGGGAGCAGTATCCGAGCGCAAAGGTCTATATTTTCTATATTGACCTGCGGGCACCGGGATACAGGTATGAAAAGTTTTATGAGAAAATAAAGGCGGATGAAAACGTCGAGTTCATCAAGGGCAAGGTCGCGGCTGTTGAAGACGGCGGCAACGGCCGGGTTACGGTGGTGGCCGAAGACGCGGTCAGCGGTGACAAACTTCAGCAGACCGTGGACATGGTGGTGCTGGCTACCGGCATGCAGCCTACGGCCGTCAATGCCAAGCTTCCTGCCGCGGACCTTAAATACACCGAAGACGGCTTCATCATCAACGACCTGGACAAGGGAGGGATGTTTGCCACGGGATGTGCCAGCAAGCCGGCAGACGTCATGATGTCGAATCAGAATGCGACCGGCATTGCCTTAAAGGCGATTCAAACCATGATGAAGCGGTAGGAGGATAGATCATGAGTAAAAAATACGGCGTTTATATTTGCAAAGGATGCGGCATCGGTGATGCCCTGGATATAGAGGCGATTTGCGACGTGGTTGAAGAAGAGGCCCTGCCCTGCAAAACCCACGATTTCCTGTGCGGCGCAGAAGGTCTGGATCTTATTAAAAAAGATATTGAAGAAGGCACTAACTCGCTGGTGATTGCCGCCTGTTCCCGCAGGGTCAACTACAACACTTTTAAGTTCGACGGCTGTATCGTGGAACGGGTCAATCTTCGCGAAGGTGTTGTCTGGTCGCATCCCAGAGAGGAGTTTCCGAAACTCACTGAAGAGCAAAAGCAAGACGAGAACAACTTTGACCGCGTTCAGATGATGGCCGAAGACTATGTGCGAATGGGCATGGCGCGGGTGGAGAAGGTCAAGCTGCCTGAGCCGTACCTGCTTGAGACGATAAGCAGGAAGATTCTGGTAATGGGCGGCGGAATAACCGGCATGAGCGCGGCCCTGGATGCCGCAAATTCGGGATACGATGTCACAATCGTGGAAAAAGAGGCACAATTGGGCGGCAACGCACTTAAATGGAGAAAACAGCTTCCTCTTCAGCCGCCTTATGAGGAGTTGATCCCGCCGGTTGTGGCCGACAAAATCAAGGCGGTACGGGATCATCCGAAAATTGATACCCGCACGGAAACAGTTGTTGCCCGCATTGCCGGACAGCCCGGTGATTTTACCGTAACGCTCAAAAAACCGGGTGAAAAGATCGAGTTTGACGTGCCTTATCCACTGCCTCCCGAAATGCGGGTGGATGAAAGCGGCAAGGAGCTTGAACATGAAGCTCTTATGGAAAAATACAAGGAATACAACGAGGGCAGACGTGATATCCTGACCCTGGATCCTGACGGCGAAAAGTTCGGCGCAGTGATCCTGGCTGCCGGATGGCGGCCCTATCAGCCAAAGGACGACGAGTTTGCGCACCTCGGATGGGGTGCGAGTCCGGACGTGGTCACCAATTACCAGTTTGAGCAAATGGCTGCCGAAGGCAAGATCACCCGCCCGTCTGACGGAAAAGAAGCAAAAAGCGTGGTCTTTATTCAGAGCCCGGGCAACGGAACGGATTCAGATTTTGCCTACACCGGCGTGGTAACCGGCATGGTGGCCTTAAAACAGGCTCAGTATGTGCGCGAGGATTATGAGGATGGCAAGGCATATATTTTCTATCAGCATATGCGCACCTCCGGTCTTGCAGAGAATTTTTACAAAGCCGCCCAGCAGGATCCTGGCATTTTTATGACCAAGGGCGAAATTACGGAAGTGAAGAAAAACGGCAGCGGTTTGGCCGTGTCGGCCAAAGACACTCTACTGGGAGAAAATATCGGGGTAAATGCGGACATGGTGGTGCTGGGAACAGGCATGCTTCCCGTGACTTTTGATGACCCGACGGTTAACCTGGCATACCGCCAGGGGCCGGGCTTCAGGGACAACGAGATTTTTGACTGGTATGCGGATTCGAATTTTATATGTTTTCCCTATGAAACCCAGAGAACCGGTATTTATGCTGCAGGGGGTGTTAGACGGGCGCTTTCCGTTGAAGAATCAATGGAGGACGCATCCGGCGCTGCGTTAAAGGCAATACAATGCCTGGAATCGGTAAACAGAGGTATTTCTGTGCATCCCAGATCCGGAGATATGACGATTCCGGAATTTTTCTTTCAACGCTGTACACAATGCAAACGATGCACGGATGAATGTCCCTTCGGAGCCATAGACGATGATGAAAAGGGGACGCCCAAACCAAATCCTACCAGATGCCGCCGCTGCGGAACCTGTATGGGGGCCTGCCCCGAGCGGATTATCAGTTTTGCGGATTACAGTATTGACAGCATCGGCTCCCAGGTCAAATCCGTGGTGGTTCCCTCGGAAGATGACTATGATGAGCCGCCCTTTAGGATACTCGGACTGGTATGCGAAAACGACGCCTATCCTGCTATGGATATTATGGGGCTTCACAAAAAATCGTTTTCCGCCGACGTCAGGATCATTCCGGTCAGGTGCCTTGGTTCTGTTAACGTGATCTGGATCAAGGATGCGCTTTCCCAGGGCATGGACGGTGTGTTTCTGCTCGGGTGCAAGCACGGAGATGATTATCAGTGCCATTTTGTCAAGGGCAGTGAACTGGCACAGATCCGGATGCAGAAGATTGGAGATGCGCTTTCCAGTCTGGCCCTGGAAGAAGAGCGCGTGGCTCAGTACGAGGTGGCAATAGACGACTATGATAAAATCCCGGGTATCATCAACAGCTTTGTCGAACAGATCGAGGAGCTGGGCCCCAACCCGTTTAAGGGTTTCTAGAGTCAATGATGCGAAAAAACAGCCCAATTGAGGAGGTTTGATTATGGCGGATAAGTACCTGGTTCAACCAGACATTGATTTTATAAACGAGATCCGGGAAACGGGCGGTGAAACGCTGAAAAAGTGCTTTCAATGCGCCACCTGCTCGGTGGCCTGTCCGATTGCGCCGGACCGCAAGCCCTTTCCCAGAAAGGAAATGATTGCGGCGTCCTGGGGCCTTAAAGACAAATTGCTCCCAAATCCGGATATATGGCTTTGCCACAACTGCGGTGACTGCACCACTCAGTGTCCCAGAGGTGCAAAGCCCGGAGATGTCATGGCTTCGCTGCGCATGATGGCAATCAAGGAGTATGCCGGCCCCAAAAGTGTTGCAAACGCTGTAGCCGATCGGAAGAAGCTGCCGCTGCTGCTTTTGCTGCCGGCTGTAATATTTATCGTTCTGGGTTTTATAACAGGCCTGCTGGACTTCTCCCCGGATCGTGTTGACGGGCAGATAGTCCACAGCGAGTTTTTTTCTCACTGGCTTGTGGATATTATTTTCATCCCCCTTAGCATATGGGCGGTTGCAATCTTTGCCATGGGTTTGAAGAGATTTATTGCAGATATTCACAAAAATGCCGTTTCAGAAGGCAAAACAGATAAGGAAGGCATTGATGCAAAAGGATTTATTGCCGCCCTTGTAAAAGTGATTCCCGTGATTTTGAAACACAGCAAGTTTTCGCAATGCGGTGAGAACAATGACCGGGCCACTCCTCACATGATGGTTCTGTTTTCCTTTATTGCCCTTTTTGTTGTAACCGGAGTCGCTTTTATCATGCTCTATGTTTTCGGCCATCACGGGCCTTATTCACAGCTCAATCCGGTTAAGATACTTGCCAATGTCGCAGGCATTGCACTTATTATAGGCGCGGCGCTTTTAATCAAGCAGCGGATGGACAAGACAGACGAGGTCTCCACATACAAGGACTGGTACCTTTTGTGGCTGGTGCTGGGCCTGGGTGTTACCGGAATGTTAACCGAGCTGCTGAGACTGGCGGATGCCGCATTTCTTACATATCTTATCTATTTTATCCACCTGATGCTGGTATTTCACTTAATCGCGTTTCTGCCCTTTTCCAAGCTGGCGCATCTGGTTTACCGCACAGTGGCTATGGCCTATAATGAATATTGCGAACGGGAAGTTAAAAAGACCTGATGTTTTTTGCACTGGTTTTGTAAATCAAATCAAAAAGGGGGTAAAAACCCCCTTTTTCTTTTTTCTGCCCCGGCGTTTAAATGATTTTATGTTTTGCCTGGCGGGATGAAATATTGAGCAAAAAAAAAGCCTACATACGTTCAAAAATTTTCATCCGGTTTTTGTATCACTTTATCAGGATCTATTCACTGAGCCTGAGGGTGCGGGTGGAAAATGAAGACCCCTGGATGAGGCATCTTGCAGGAGGAGGCAGGGTGCTTTTGTGCGTCTGGCACCAACAGTTTTTTTCATTGATTCGTTATTTCAAGGGGTACAGCAAATACGGGCCCGGCCTGATGATCAGCCGAAGCAGGGACGGCGAAATTGTTGCAGGAATTGCTGAACTTACAGGCTGGCATGTGGTAAGGGCCTCATCTTCAAAAGGCGGAAGGCAGGGACTTCACCGTATGATAGAACGCCTTGGGTCGACCGGCCTTGCCGCCCATATCCTCGACGGGCCGCAGGGGCCTGCCGGAATAGTTAAAAACGGCGCTGTTGCAATGGCCCAGGGAGCCGGGGCTGCGGTGGTGCCGGTATTTGTTGTTGCCGATAATGCATGGTATTTTAATTCCTGGGACAGATTTCAGCTGCCCAAGCCTTTTTCGCGCGTTACGATCCGATACGGCGACATGATCAGAATTCCTCATACCAGGGAGCCGGAGGAATTTGAAATTCAGAGAAAGCGTCTGGAGGATATCATGAGGCCCGGCCTGATGCATTTTGAAGACTGCACGTTATCCGAGGAACAGTATTGATTTTATTTTCTGTATGCGTATATTTAATACAACTGGCAGGCACTCCTTTTGCCGGACATCTGAGGCTGCCCCTGCCTGATCGCCCGGCTGTTCCTTTTAAGCCTGATAAGGCGGTACTTTACCGTATCAGGGAAAAATACATGTCAAACACTGCCCCCGGTTGGGAAACGGAGCTTTCATGAAGGAAAGCAAAGAAAAAAAAGCCCCGCAGATCGAGGTTTCGCCCTATGAGGACCTGAACCGCCTGCTTGAGCTGATACTGGAGTCAGGTGCGCGCATGATGCGGGCGAAAGCCAGTTCCCTGCTTTTGATGGACTCAAAGGCGCAGAGGTTGAACTTCAGGGTGGCCACAGGGGTTAAGAAAAATGAAATCAAGCAGTTTTCACTCAGAGTTGGTGAAGGAATAGCCGGTCATGTGGCCCTTAAAGGACAACCGCTTCTTATAGAGGATGTTTCGGCTGACAGCCGCTGGTATCGGCAGATAAGCGATCAGATAGGCTTTAAAACTTACTCCATCGCCTGTGTTCCCCTAAAAGTTGAGAGAAAAGTGATCGGAGTCGTGGAGTTTATAAACAAGGAGGGTGGTGGAAGCTTTCAGGAAAGCGATCTGGAGCTGATCAGTGTCTTTGCGGAACTGGCGGCCGTGGCAATTGAAAATGCCCAGAAATTCAGGCTTGTTGAACTGGAAAACCTGGAATTAAAGCAGGAACTGAACCTTAATCATCATATTATAGGAGAAAGCAGGGCGATAAGGCAGGTGGTGGCAGATGCTCTAAGAGTGGCCGATTCCATGGCAAGTACACTGATCCTTGGAGAAAGCGGTACAGGCAAGGAGCTTCTGGCAAGACTTATCCATCAGGCCAGCGCAAGAAGGAACCGACACCTGGTAACACTTAACTGTGCAGCATTTCCTGACGCCCTGCTTGAAGCAGAGCTTTTCGGATATGAAAAAGGCGCATTTACAGGGGCAGTGGGTTCAAAGATCGGCAAGTTTGAACTTGCCGATCAGGGGACCATATTTCTGGATGAAATTGCTGAAATGAGCCAATCCATGCAGGCCAAGCTGCTGCGGGTTTTGCAGGATGGTATTTTCTACCGCCTTGGCGGCAATGTGCCAATTTCAGTGGATATTCGTGTTATTGCAGCCACCAACCGTGATATATCAATGGAAGTAAGAAATGGTAGATTCCGCGAGGACCTTTATTATCGTTTAAACGTTGTGGAACTCCATATGCCTTCTCTGCGGGAGCGCAAATCCGATATACCTATTCTTGCAAGGCATTTTGTGGAAATTTTCCAGAAGGAAAAGGGATGCGATGCCCTGGAAATTTCAGAAGATGCGCTTGAGAAGATGGCGCGCTATGATTGGCCGGGAAACGTGCGTGAATTGGAAAACGCACTGGAAAGGGCTGTAGTGATGGGCAGGGGGAAAAAGATTCAGGCCGAAGACCTGCCTATACTGCATACTGATTCTTCTCTTGAGGCTATACCCGTGGGCATGACTCTTCAGGAGGCGGTAAACGAATTTAAAAAGAAGTTTATCGAGGCAAATCTTAAAAATACGGATGGGAATCAAAGCCAGGCGGCAAAAATAATGGGAATTCAACGCACTTACCTTTCAAGGCTGGTTTCACGCTACGGCATAAAAAAGCCGGCCGGATAAAAAAGGATGGAGCGATTCCGCCCCATCCTTTTTTAATGTAAGCTTCAAGCCTTTATTCGCAGGCTTTTTACTTCTTTTTCTCTTCTCCCGTGGCTGCGCCGTGAAGCTTGACCTCAACCTTTTCGGTCAGGCCCTGGTAGTAGTCGCGCAGGATATCAAGCACCTCTTCGCGCCCGAAGTGATCCGGTATCTGGCCGCCTTCTGAGAGAAGTTTGCGCAGCATTGTGCCGGACAGTATCACGCGGTCTTCCTTGGAGTGCGGGCAGGTCTTAAGCGAGGCCATGCCGTCGCACTTGTGGCAGTAGAAGGTCCAGTCGATCTTAAGCGGTTTGCAAAGCAGCGCTTTGCCTTCTTCTGCAGGGTACGGGATTTTGTCAAAGATGGTCTGGGCCTCGAACATGCCGTAGAAGTCGCCAACGCCTGCATGGTCCCGTCCGATGATCATATGGGTGCATCCGTAGTTCTGACGGAAGGTTGCATGCAGCAGTGCCTCTCTGGGGCCTGCATAGCGCATATCAAGGGGATATCCTCCCTGCAGAACCTTGTCCGGCACAAAGTAGTTGTTTACCAGCACGTCAATGCATTTTACGCGCACTTCTGCGGGAATGTCGCCGGGCTTCAGATTGCCTACCAGAGAGTGAATAAAGCAGCCGTCGCTGACTTCGATGGCAATTTTTGCCAGATATTCGTGTGAGCGGTGCATTGGATTGCGGAGCTGAAGTGCGGCAATTCTCTGCCATCCGCGTTCTTCGAAAATTTTTCTGGATTCTGAAGGCCGCATGTAGATGCCTTCATACTTGGTCGGAAACTGGGCTTCTGAGAGAACCTTTACAGGGCCTGCCAGGTTGTATGGCTTCTGGTTCATGACCATCTGCACGCCAGGATGTTCTTCTTCCGCGATTTTCCAGAATTCCTCAGGGGATGAGGTCCCTTCGCCCATGAAGACCTTCTCGCATTCATAGCGCTTGTTTTCCTCATTCATTTCGAATTTTTCAGTGACCTTCATGGTAGCCATGATCTTGTCTGTTTCAGGATCATGAAGGGCGATCTCATCGCCTTCGCTGATGGCATCAGCTTCCTGCTGGCTTGCGGAAAGCGTTACGGGCACCGGCCAGAAAGTTCCGTCGGCCAGCTGAAAATTGTCGCAAACGCCCTTCCAGTCCGCCTTGGTCATAAAGCCGGTCAGGGGTGAAAAGCCCCCTGTGCCGATCATGATAAGGTCGCCTCTTTCACGCGGAGTGACGGAAACCTTTTTCAGCCCCTGGGCTTTTTTCTTCTCCTCTTCGAGCTCCGCGCCTTCCAGCAGGCAGATGGTAAGACCTTTTCCGCCATGCGGGGGGATTAAGTTAGACATGTCAACCTCTCCTTTCAAAAATTGTTATTGCCGTTTTCAAAAAACCCGAAAACCTCCTGTAACGGGTGAGTATCCTCCAATATATCAAATTGATCTTTGTAATAGGGAAAAACAAATTTGTCAAGGCAAATCAGGATTCAACAGCGATTTTCGGGCAATGGTGATTAGGCAAAAACTGGATTGCCGGAAGCGGGCAAGAGTCAGGAAAGATAAAAAATCCGCAGCCTGGTCAGGCGGATGCCGGCCAAGCCGGAGGCCGAATCCCGAAAACGGACAGCAGCGAACAAATCCGCCCCGGCGGCCCGCAGCGGAAAAGACTGCAGGAGTCGATTTGATTTTTGCAGGGATTAAAATCAGTTACCTCAAACATAATCAAAGCTCACCGGGAATGAAAAGGCAAAATAGAGGACAGGTATGAAATGCTTTGGATCAGGTCCTCTTTTCTGTGGGGTTCAAGGGTGATAACAGGCATGGGGCGGGCGGTTTTCAGCCAGTCAAACAGGGGCGTAAAGTCTATGGCCCCTCTGCCCAGGCCGAGGTGCTGATCGCTTTTTCCGTCATTGTCATGCAGGTGAAGCTGGCCTATATAAGGGGCGAGCTTTTTGATCCAGACCGGGGCCGGTATTTTGCTGAAAACCGAAAGATGACCAATATCCAGGCAGCATCCGATATTGCTGTCATCAATCATTTCAAACAGGCGCACCAGCTGGTCAGGATCTGTTTCATAGACGTTTTCCAGCATCAAACGGACCTGCTTATCTGCAAATTTGCGCGCGGCCCGTTTCCAGGTTTCTGCTGCATGCTCATACCATTTATCGCGGAAAAACCCGTACCGGGTCTCATCATATCCCGCATGGCACACGATGGTCTGCGGGATGAAAGCTTCGGCGGCCCGTATTGTCTGTAAAAGACGGTCCTCAGTGACAGCACGGATCTCGGAATCAAGCGAACCCGGGGAAAGATCCAGAAAGGGTCCGTGCAGAGTGATGCTGCATCCCGCATTTATGAATCCCGAGGCTGCGGCCTGAAAATCCGATCGCGAAAACCTGTCGAGGATATCGGCATCAATGCCGATTTCCGGGTTAATCCTGTTTTCCAGGAAAAATTCCATGTAGTCTGCGTGCTGATCCATTAACCAGGAAAACGGTATATTTACCTGTACCCGGTCAGCAACAGGTCTTTTTTCAGAATCGAATAATTTTACCATAAACCTGATAATCTATTAAATAGCCAGGCGGAGTCAAGCAATAAGTAGATTTTTTGCAGGGCCTGTCACAGGCTAATGTCCGGACTGGGCGTTATTTCTGCGCATTGCGGATTTGAACCTCCTCGAAAGTCCGGATTTCTGCGAGCACCCTGGTGGCCGCATCCATTATTTCCATGGCAAGAGCCGCCCCCGTGCCTTCGCCGAGCCGGAGCTTAAGATCCAGCAGAGGTTCTATCCCAAGACGTTTAATCATGAACCTGTGTCCTGCTTCAACCGAGCGGTGGCTTGTAAACAGGTACGATTTTGCAGCAGGTGCAAGCTCGCAGGCTATAAGGGCTCCTGCAGTGGCGATAAGCCCGTCGCAGACCACAGGAGTGCCGAGTGCAGCAGCACCGATCACAAGGCCTGCAAGTCCTCCGATCTCAAAACCTCCAACCTTTGCAAGCACGTCAACAGGGTCTTTTGGATCGGGTTTGTTAAATTCCAGGGCGTCTTCTATCACTTTTATTTTGTGTTCAAAAGCCTTATCATCAAGGCCTGTGCCTCTTCCGGCAAGCTTTCGCACATCCATACCGGAAAATGCCGCTATAACCGCGGAAGAAGGTGTTGTGTTGCCGATGCCCATATCTCCGGTACCCAGAAGATCGATCCCGGGGTTTTCTGCAAGTTCTTCTGCCATAAAGATGCCGGCTTCGATTGATTCTGTTGCCTGTTTGCGGCTCATGGCAGGTTCCCTGCGTATGTTGCCGGTGCCTTTTGCAATTTTTTTATGGAAAATCGGCAGATCCGGTTCAAAATCATGATTTACGCCAAGATCCGCAGCACGAACCGAGGCTTTTGCATGCCGCGCCAAAACATTGATCGAGGCTCCTCCGTCAACAAAATTATATACCATCTGGGCGGTTACTTCCTGGGGAAAAAGGCTCACGCCTTCAGCCACCACTCCGTGGTCACCAGCGCAGGTGACTATAACTTTCCGGTCAAGCCGCATATCAAGGGTTTTTGCGATTCCGGCCAGGCGGCGGGCAGTGTCCTCTAACAGCCCCAGGCTGCCGTTGGGCCGTGCCTGCTCGTCAAGGCGGCGGGCGGCTTTTTCTTCAAATTGCGTATCAGTTGGAATAATTTTTTCAATTGCCTCCTGCAGTCTCATAATCCATTCTCCTGTTTTTTCCGGTGGTAAAATAAAAAAGGGTTCCGACCGGAGATCGCTCTCCTGCCGGAACCCTTTGCCATCAGATTCCGCAATCTGTTTTTTGCACGTCTTCTGACTTGCCGGATATCAACCAGGTCATGCCTTCCCGGCGGGTTTGAATCCGCCAGTGGCGGCAGGGCTTAATGCCCCGCCTCCGGCCCGGTATTTCCGGCTCACAGCGCCGGGTGCGTCACGGATTTCAACCGTGTTCCGTTTGCAAAAAACTTTTTGCCAAAATTGTAAAAAGGTTTTTATCCAAACAACACCGCGGCGTCAAGCATTATTTGACCGGCCGGGCCCAACAAGGCTCAGCAGTGCGTTTAATGATTCTTCAAGGTCTTTTCTGGAAAATACCTCAAGGCATACTGTTCCTTTAAAGCTTGAAAGGATCTTTGATACCGCGGGAGCATGGATCCATGGAAGGTGTTTTAGTCCGATATGGCCCCTGCCTGCCTCAACGCCGCCGTAAAGATGAAGTATTGATATGCGCCTGCCGAGACGTTTAAAGGTTTCAGTAATGTCATAACCGTGTTCTATGAGATGGCCTACGTCTAGACATACTGACAAATCAAGCTTCTCAGCTACAGGTTCAAGCCAGGCAGGCGGAAAGTCAAGGGTTTCAACGGAAATTGAGCGGGAGGAAATTCCGGTTATGCCAAGCAGTCTTTCTGCTGACTGGCCGGCAAGTTTCTGCCAGTCTGTAATAGACCCTGCATCATAACTTCTGCCGGTATAGGGAAGATGAAGGGTCCAGGTTGAAGGATTAAGCAAACGCGCGCGCTCAATGGCCTTTGCAGTGGTTTTAATTGCATGATCCCGGCTTTTTTTATCCTGGTCAGTGATGCTTACATCAATCGGGAGATGGACATTGTAGGTTATGCCGGTGTTTTCGGACAAATCCGCCAGTTTTTTTATATCTCCTGTTGGCGGCAGGCTGCCTGCAGATGCCCCCTCAAAGAACACCAGTTCTATTTCGTCTATAAAAGGCGCAAGCATTCGCGCATTCGGCAAAACATGATCAGGATATATAAACGAAGGAGAGGCAATGGTAAAGGCAAACCTGGTGCGGAAAGATTCCGGCAGAGGTTTATACGGCAGTCCGGATGCTGAAAAATTGTTTTTATGGTCGGTCAAGGCGTGAAATTCCCTCCTTTTTGGCCGCAGCTACCGCGGCATGGTATTCTTCAGGTAAAAGCGGTCTTAAAAGTTCGGAAAGATCTGCGGCCCGGCCCATGGGACGGTATTGCGACATTATATTTACATATGTATCAGGCGATATCTCCCGGGCTATAAAACGCATGGCCTTCCTGGTGTCCGCAATATCATCGGGCAGAACCAGATGGCGCACAAGCAGCCCCCGCACCGCAAGGCCCTGATCATTTATTACAAGGTCTCCCACTTGTCTGTGCATCTCTTTTAAGGCTGTTTTGACGGTTTCCGGATAGTCGGGCGCATCGCAGGCCCGCTTTGCTACTTGAGAATCCATGAACTTTAGGTCCGGCATGTAAATGTCAAATATTCCCTGGAGAAGCCTGAGGCTTTCAACCCTTTCATATCCTCCTGAGTTGTATACCAGCGGAATTTTGAGGCCTCTTTCTATGGCTTTTTCAAGTGCCGACAGAATCTGGGGCACCACATGAGTCGGGGTTACAAAATTTATATTGTGGCAGCCCCTGGCCTGCAAAGAAAGCATCATTTCTGCAGTTTGACCGTCTGTAACAGCCCTGCCCCAGCCTTCATGGCTGATGTCGTAATTCTGGCAGAAGCAGCACATCAGGCTGCAGTAGGTGATAAAAATTGTGCCTGAGCCGCTTTGCCCGACAAGCGGGGATTCTTCTCCGAAATGGGGATGACAGGAGGCTGCTATCATTTGTTTTCCGGTTCTGCACACGCCGGTTTCCCCTGCCATACGGTTTACATGACACTGCCGCGGACACAGGGTGCAGTCCTCTAATATTTCGTATGCCTGCCTGATTTTTTCAGCCAGTTTCCCGCTTTGATAAGTCCTGATATAAGCCGGGGCGCTATTGTCGTTCATAGAGTTTCCTGCTCAAAATTGATGGCACCGTAAAAAGCTTTTTACGGAACTTTTATTGAAAAATAAGAAAATATCCGTGCCGGTGTCAATCATAATTGCCGGCAGGTTTTCGATATTTTTGATTGTCATAGGTGCCGGGTTTTTGTTATCAAATAATATCGAGTAAAGGCCAGGAAACCGTCTTTAACAGGATTTTGGGAGCCTGTGCGAAAGGCTGCCGGATATCGAATGACACCGGATTTGAAGGAAAGAAATATCGCATGAATAGAATTGTTGCCATATACGGTAGCCCCAGAAGAAAAGGAAATACCGCAGCACTGCTTTCAGAGGCAGCGGCCGGGGCCCGCGAAAACGGTGCACAGGTAGAGGAAATCGTTTTGCGGGACTGCAAAATTTCGCCCTGCCTGGAGATATACGAATGCAGGCAAAGCGGCGAATGTGCTATAAAAGATGATTTCCAGGCGGTTCGCGATACAGTGCTTGCCTCTGATGCGGTTATGCTTGCCACTCCGATTTTTTTCTATACCGTAAGCTCGCATGTAAAAATGTTTATGGACCGCTGCCAGTCTTTATGGGTCAGGAAATACTGGATTGACAAGGCGCCTTTCGGTCTTCGGGAGCCGAAGCGCAGTGGTTTGCTCATTTCCGCAGGCGCAACCCGGGGAAAGCGTCTTTTTGACGGAACTTTGCTTACGGTGAAATATTTTTTCGATGTTTTTGATACCGAGCTTTCCGATTCCCTGCTCTACAGAGGACTTGATTTTCAGGGCGATGTACTTGAATATCCTGAATATCTGGCCGAAGCCCGGGATGCGGGCCGGCGCCTTGCCCGGCGCTGCAATCATTCCGGCTGAATTGATATTAAAAACGAAACAGGCTAAAGCCCTGCTGCGGCAATAATCAGAAGCAGAGTTTCTGTGATTTCACACATGGCCCCGAGCATATCACCGGTGATTCCGTTTATACGCTTTTTGTAGAAATAAACAAGAACAGCACATACTGCACAGAAAAAAAGCAATATAACAGCGCCCTGCCATCCGAGCAGCAGAGAGAGCAGAACACATAAAAATACCCCCCAGAATTCGCTTAGTTTAAGGCGCTGTTTGAAAAGATCCGAGGCCGTGCCTCCGCCGGGTCTTGCATATTGCAGAAAATATAGCCCCGCCAGCATGGAGGATCTGGCATAACCCGGAACAACCACCAGGATAAGAAACCGGATCCAGCCGTGTCCATGGCAGGACGGCAGGGCTGAAAACGCACCGTACTTTGCAATCAGCAAACAGACAAGGGCAACTGCGCCCATTACCCCTATACGGCTGTCTTTCATTATTGAAAGGGCGGTGTCCCTGCCCCTGTGGGAAAAAAGCCCGTCCGCGGTATCGGCAAGTCCGTCTAAGTGGAGGGCGCCTGTAAGAGCGGCAAGAACCATTACGTCTATGGCTGCGGCCACCGGCAGAGGAAAAATCCTGCAGGCGATTGCATCCGAGACTGCAAGGATAAGGCCGAGAATCAGGCCTACCGCCGGGAAAAACGGAATCATTGCCCTGGGATGGTAGGAATCTGATTTACCGGCCGGCAAAACCGTTATAAAGCGGATGGCTGCAGCAAGATGGACCGGGAATTTTTTCATGGCGTCCTTTACCGTTCGCCTATGATTGTAACGGCAATTTTTCGGCGTCTTGAGCGATTGTCATGATTGATCGCCACAACCTGCTGCCATGTTCCGTGCAGCATTTTGCCGCCGCCGATTTGCATGGATATTGAAGGTCCGACAATGGCGGCCTGGACATGGCTGTGACCGTTTCCGTCATGCCAAGCTTTTTCGTGCTCATATTCGAGATCCGGGGGTGCCATCCGGTTAATCGCACGGCGAAGGTCCTCCATTACGCCGGGTTCATATTCAATTGTGGTCAATGATCCGGTGGAGCCTGTTATGGTGGCAGAAACAATGCCGTTTTTTATTTGTGAGGCGGCTACCAGTGCTTCGAGTTTTTCCGTGATATTCTCCATGCCCATTTCTGCTGAAAGCTGAACTTCAATGTCTTCGGAAAATACTGTCATTACGATACTCCTGTTTTTCAAGGCAGTGAATTAAACTTGTTCAGTCCCCGGGTTGGCGCCATCAATATTTAAACTTTCAAATCGGTAGCACAACTTCAGGCAATAATCAAATTGGTATCGGCTGGCACCCGGGCGCAGAATGGTTATTTTATAGTTCCCGGGATGTTGCCGGAGGCAGGCTGCTTTCAAAAGTTCCTTGACTGTTTGGCGCAGGTAGCCTAAATAATTTTTAATAAAGTTATTATATTGGAAAGGATTTTGTATTATGGCATTTTCAATAGCATTGGCAGGAAAGGGAGGCACAGGTAAGACAACTGTGGCCGGCTTGCTGGTCAAATACCTCATAAAAACAGGCCGCAGTCCTATCCTTGCGGTTGATGCGGATTCCAACGCAAATTTAAACGAGGTCCTGGGCCTGGGAGTAACCGATACCCTCGGTCAGGCCCGCGAGGACATGAAAAAGGGCAATGTGCCAAACGGTATGACCAAAGACGTGTTTATGTCCATGCGGCTGGAGCAATCTATTATCGAGGCCGGGGACTATGATCTGGTGGTAATGGGGCAGTCCGAGGGCGCTGGATGTTACTGCGCGGCCAATAATCTGCTGACAAACTTTCTGGACCGGCTTCAGGAAAATTATCCCTACATAGTAATGGATAATGAGGCGGGCATGGAACATGTCAGCCGTATGACCACCCATAACGTTGATATTCTTCTTATTGTCACGGATGCTTCGCGCCGCGGGCTTCAGGCGGCCATCCGCATAGATGAACTGGCAAAGAATCTTAATGTGGGAGTGGGCAAAAGTTATGTTATTATAAACCAGCTCAAATCAGCAAAGGCGCCTGATGCGGCCCTGGAGATGCTACAGGAGGCGGGTGTAGAACTATGCGGTGTGCTTCCTGAAGATGATGCTGTTTATGACTATGATCTTAAAGGCGAACCAATGATTAACCTGCCGGAGGATAATCCTGTTGCGGCGGCCGCCTACGACGTATTCGGCAGAATCCTGGAGACTGAAAAAGAAAAGGCCAGTGAGCAAGCCGTATAACGATTTGTATATTTATTACGTTAAGGGGTGGGTCCGGGACCGGGATGCGCAAAATCGCTTTAATCATTCGTTTATTGGAAACTGGCAGGAAGAAGAGGCCTCTTTTCTTTTTTTTGCCCGGCCCGCAGACGATCAAGTGGCAGGACTGGTAGAAAACGAGCCTGGCCTGGAGCTTGTTGACAGATATTGCATGTCTTATGCTGACTGGCATGGCGGCGAGATACTGCCGTTTTCCACGGACCGGTTTTACGTGGCCCCGCCCTGGAACGATCAGAAGGCCCCGGCAGACAAGCTTGAACTTTCCATAGATCCGGGGGTGGTTTTTGGCGCAGGAACACACACCACTACACGCTTTTGCCTGGAAGCCGTAGAGGTTGCATTTGAAAGGGGGGCGCCTGATTCTGCTCTAGATTTGGGCACCGGAACAGGCCTGCTCGGACTGGCAGCTGCTGGCCTTGGCTGCCCCAAAGTCCTTGCGGTGGACAGCAGTTTTCTGGCGGTCAGCACCGCGCGGGAAAATATTGAGCGCAATCGGTTTGGCTCCCGGGTTCTTGCGGTTCAGGCAGATGCAAGATCACTTGTGGATTGCCCCGCAGAC
Source organism: uncultured Desulfobacteraceae bacterium (assembly GCA_964626455.1). Taxonomy (GTDB): domain Bacteria; phylum Desulfobacterota; class Desulfobacteria; order Desulfobacterales; family Desulfosalsimonadaceae; genus Desulfosalsimonas. Next base: position 55,361 of record CAZVFQ010000005.1, read on the forward strand.
CTTTTGATCGCAAACATTCATTTTGACGTTATGCGGCATCTTATCTCCAGCCCGGCGTTTTATGAAAAGAAATGGTTTGTGCTTTCAGGGCTGCTTCGAAGCCAGGCCCGGTATGTGGAGGAAATGTTTCATTATTCTCCGGCCCGGATTGTGCAGAGATGGACAGAAGACGGGATATGGTATACTTTTCTGGCAACGGGTGGCGGTTAAGCGTTAATAAAAGAGGCGCGCATGTATATAAAATGCTGGGGTTCGCGCGGGTCAATTCCGGTTTCCGGCCGGGAGTTCCAGAGATACGGCGGGGATACCACCTGCATTGAGATCCGTACTCAAAGCGACGATCTGATAATTGTTGACGCCGGAACCGGCATTCGCAGGCTCGGCAACCAGTTGGTGTGCGAAAACCGGCATGTCTATAATTTTATTTTCACTCATTCCCATTGGGACCATCTGCTTGGATTCCCTTTTTTTAAGCCTCTTTACGATGAAAATTGTCAGATCATGATGCACCGGTGCCCGTTTCCGGGGAAATACGTTGAGACTATTGTAACCAAGATGATGCGCCCTCCTCATTTTCCGGTGCGCTATTCAGACCTTACCGCTGTTGTGACTTACGTAGAGGGCTGCCCGCAGCCCTTTGAGATCGGATCCGTTGCCATAACGCCCATTGCATTAAGCCATCCCAACGGCGGCTGCGGATACAAGTTTCAGGAAGGATCTAAAACGTTTGTATTTTTAACCGACAATGAACTGGGTTTTGTCCATTCAGGCGGCTGCACGTACAAAGATTATGTAAAATTCTGCCATGGGGCGGATCTTTTGATCCATGACGCCGAGTTTCTTCCCGAGGAATACGAAAGAAGCATTGAATGGGGACATTCCTCCTGTTTTGATACACTGAGGCTTGCCATGGATGCGGAAGTGCAAAGCCTTGGTCTTTTCCATTTAAACCAGGACAGAACCGATGACGACATGGACAGGATGGTGGAGAGGTGCCTGACTAATATGTCGGATAACGGTGCGCAGATGGAGTGTTTTGCAGTAGCAAGCGATATGGTCTTTGAATTATAGAATCAAAAAAATGAGATTTGCGGTATAAGGTCGCAAATACCGCAATAATGCCATATAGGAACAGGGGAAAATGGTGCGGAACCTTGACGGGTGGCTTGTGGACATTGACATGGAGCTTCCCTCGCTCGATGATAATACATCTGATGCCGGCCGTCTTGAAAAGGTACTGGCTGCCGAACTTAAAACCGGGTCCATAACCATGGACCTGAAACTTTTAAAAAGTCTTCCAGGAAAGCTTCGCCAATGGCACTATGCCTGCAGGTGCGTGGTTTTCAGGGACCGGGGCAACTGGCGGTTAATAGACGTGCTCGATCCGAAAGGCAGGGATTGTGCCGCGGGTATTGCAGTGGATCTCGGCACCACCAGGGTGGTGCTCAGGCTGGTTGATCTGGTCTCCGGCAGGACGCTTTCAGAGTTGGCTTTTGATAATCCCCAGGCCGAAGCAGGGCCGGACATTCTTGCCAGGATACATTACGCAGGCAAGCCCGGCGGTCTTGAAGATCTGCAGAATCTTATAATTTCCGGGATTAACGGTGCGATAAAGGATCTGTGTGAGCGCTCCGGGATTTCTATCACGCAGGTTCACCTGATGGCTGTTGCCGGCAACACAGCCATGACTCATTTTTTCATGGGCTTGCCTGCCCAATGGATTATTCGGGAGCCTTATATCCCGGCGGCAAACACTCCCGGCGCCTTCCGGGCAGATGAGTTCGGCCTTGATATAAGCACAAATGCAAGAGTTTTTGTTTTTCCGAATACCGGCAGCTACTTTGGCGGAGACCTGATTTCAGGTGCTTATTATGCAGGGTTTCATGAAAATGAAGAAATTGCAGTCCTTGTAGATGTTGGAACCAATGCAGAGGTTTTGCTGGGAAACCGCAAATGGCTTGTGGCCTGTGCGGGTGCGGCAGGGCCGGCCCTGGAAGGTGGCGTCTCCGAGATAGGTATGACAGCCGGCCCGGGGGTAATTGATTCGGTTCGGATTGATACTGATACAAGAGAGGTTGTAGTCCATACAATTGATGACATGCCGGCAAAGGGCATTTGCGGCTCCGGGATGATAGACCTGGCAGCCCAGCTTTTTCTTTCCGGTATGGTGGATATACGGGGGGTCTTGGTGCCTGAGGCCTGCGGGGAAAGGCTGAAGGAAACCGATGGTATGCGCCATTTTATTCTGGTTTCTGGCAAAGATTCCTCAGCAGGAGAGGATTTGACCATCAGTCAGGCCGATCTTAACAGTCTGATAAGATCCAAGGCAGCCATGTACACAATACTGGAGACCATCACCGGCTATGTTGGTATATCTTTTAATGATATTTCAGCTTTTTACGTAGCCGGGACTTTCGGCTCCTTTATTAACCCCAGATCAGCCATTTCAATAGGCATGCTGCCTGATCTGCCCGAAGAGATCTTCCGCCCCCTGGGCAACAGTTCCCTGCAGGGTGCAACCCGTCTGCTCGGCTCATATTCGGCTTCAACGGATATCGAATCTATCCGCAAGCGGATCACTTACCTGGAATTAAACGTCAACCAGGATTTCATGAACAGGTTCAGTGCGGCTAAATTTCTGCCGCACACGGATGCAGGCAGGTTTCCTTCAGTGGTCAGGGCTGTGTAGAAGCCGGTTTTCAGGATTTATCCTTGTCATGTTCTCTCTGGGAATTGTTTTTTTTGGACCGGGCCTTTCCGTGCGTGCCGCGCCAGATTTTGCCCCGTTTGGTTTTTCTATCGCCTTTGCCCATTTGTTATACCTCTTTTAAAGATTTGTTTTTGATTTAGATCAGTATTTTGGATTTTTTACTGAAATTTTTGATCCCAGTACAGGCATGGATGGAACTCATACCATGCCAAGCCCTGCATCGAGGAACCTCTGGTACACGGATTCATTATACCGGCAACAACGCATGTGTCAACAATGTCGTGGACGTCTTCGGAAATTTTGGCTCCCTTGGCAACTGCGGTCATCAGTCCTCCTTCGGCCATGCATGATTTGGTATGGGGCCTCATTTCCTTTAAAAATTTCACGGATGCCTCTATATGATGGCCGGGTTGGTGGGAAAGTGCCTGGCGAACTGCGGTTTCAGCATCCAGGTATCCGAATTTGCTTGCATTTTCAAAAAGCAGTCGCGCAACATGCGGCATGAAAAACATCTCCTCGGGGGCAAATCTCAGCACACGGTCCTCCCATGCCCCGGACTGCCTTGAGCGTACGGGAATCAGAATCCGTTCCTCGAATGCCATCAGCAAAAAGTCGTGCTTGTCCTCGTCTGAGAGTGGGATTTGTTCCGTATATACATTTTCCGACTGTAGTGCCGCGTTTATAAGCCCGGCCATTTTTTGCGCATCCTCGGTGGAAAGCTGTACTGAAAGCGCGCCTGCAAGGCGGCTGACAGGGTCCTTATCGGTCTGCATGATCGAAACCTCCTCCCTTATTGAGCATTTCATAAATCTCGCCGGGCTGCATAAGCGGTATTCGGTAATCCCATTCCCC
>CAZVFQ010000005.1:59022-69188 GCA_964626455.1 uncultured Desulfobacteraceae bacterium
GCATTTCATAAATCTCGCCGGGCTGCATAAGCGGTATTCGGTAATCCCATTCCCCGCAGAACGCGCTTCGCCTCGGGATTAAAAGCTTTAAGTCCCACGCCTCGAGCATGAGCTCCGGTGCATCTTCTTTGGCTATGGAGATCACGGCATCATAGGAAATCGAGGTGTGCGAGCAGGCCTTGGCAAGTATTGCAGCAAACTTTTCCGGGAATTCTGTGGCGTCTGCCAGGGCTCTTAACGCATGGATCAGAAAGTCGAGTCGGGTGTTTTTCATTTTGGTTTATATAAAATGTTAATAAATAATATTAACGATAAGGTTTTTTTGCAATGATAAAAATAATTTTTAATTCCGGGCAATTGAGGAGGGCTTTAATGCAGGATCGGTTCAATGAAGACGTTTTTGCCAGCTTTGTTTGTCAATAAAGCTGTAGCCGCATCTTCTGCCCGCACTTCGATATACATCTTCGACATCGCGCCGATCGATGGGAAATTTTCTGCATACCAGGGGTCTGAACCTGGAATGATAGATTTTGCAGAGATTGTTTTCGTCGAGCATGGGGCAGCGGAAAATAAACTTACAGCAGGAAGCGCACTGGCGGCATTTGCCGATTCTGCGCTGCATACGGTTTTTTGTTTTGCGGGGGGCCAGGATGGTCAGGCACAGCCTTCGAAGTTTGCCCACAAGAAGTACCAGTTCTGATTTTTTCTGTTCTATAGAGTCGCTTGTTTCCATGAGTGCCTTTTTTTAAGGATTCCGGAAGATATGTTTCCGCAAAGCGAAAAACCAACACCGGCCTGTTTTCTTATGACAAGAAATAAAGCAGTTGAGATACGATTTGTCAACCGTATCATTCTTTGGTCTCATTCTTTGGGGCAGTCTGGTTATTTGGATGCGGGATAAGGCGCTGCTTGCCGGCCCTCATGCAATGCGCCCTCAAAGACCGCCACGCCTTATCCGCATGGTACAAACCTGCAGGCTTGAAGTTTACAGGTCCAGTTTTGCTAAAAAAATTTTTTTACCTGAGCCTTGGGAGAGTCTGGAAATGGATCTTGAAGTTTCCCGGAGCTTGGGGCAAGGGCCGGCGGGGTGGTTTGTGAGTCTGCAGAGACTGTCACGACTCACCGTAAAGTCAATTCAGGTAAGCGCTCAGGCCCTTATAAAACAAAGAGAAAATCGATTACTCCGAATGTTTCAAGGCCGGTCCAGAGGATAAAGACTGCGTAGAGGACAAGAAGTACGGCGCATTCGGTTCTGGTTATCCGGAGCTGGGTGCGCAGCATTGCAAAGAGCGCAATTGTGGCAAGCGTTAAAATCCCCATTGTCGGGGCTGCAACAGCAAAGTTTATGACCGAGCTTCCTGCTATGAGCACGCCAACGGGAATGGCTACCAAAAGATCGAATATGTTGCTTCCCAGCACGTTTGCAATGCTTACCACACCCTCACCCCTGCGTGCGGACTGGATGCTGACAAATGCATCGGGCAGGCTGGTTGCCGCAGCTATAATGGTAAGCCCCCAGAAAAAGGAAGGGGTGTTTAACAGGTCGCCAAGGGCTATGGCCGAGCGTACAAGACCTTCGACTCCCAAAGCAATAATTGCAAGACTAAAGACCAGTTGAAGCCACAATTTTCTAGTGTTTGCAGCAGTTTCAGGCCAGCAGCCTTCAGCCTTCATTTGTGCCTGGTATTCCACTGTATCTTGCTGCTGCAGAAAAATATAGAGGCAGTAAAGGGCAAGCGGGATAAGCGCGATTGGGCGTGTTACGCTTCCTTGCCAGCGCGTGCCTTCCACAGGATAGTAAATAAGGGCAAAGGCGAATGTTAAAAGCAGAACGGTTACGCTTATGATATAGAAAAGCGCGTCCTTGTAAACCTGCTCCCTGGTGGTTTCAAGCTCCTTTCCGATGATCCCGGAAAGCCCGGGAATAACTAGTATGTTAAATATTGCGGATCCGACTATTGTTGCCACTCCAAGGTCGAATTTGCCATGAATCAGGGTGGCGATCACGATGCTTGAAAGTTCAGGGAAACTGGACCCCACGGCCATTATAATCGAGCCCTGCACCACCGCAGGCAGCCGGTAGTGGGCTGCAAGGCTGCAGGCAGCGGCCTCCAGCTTGAGACTTCCGTGCCAGACAGCTGCAGTTGAAACTATAATTACAAGTGCGTAGGTGAGCAGCAGCATCGCGGTTTAATGCCCTCCTTCCTGCCTTTTGCAATAAAATATGCAAACGAGATAAGCGGATTTATTCTGCCCACGTCACTCAAGGCTCCTTTGCCGCGTTGTTGTTTTCTTCTTCTTCAGCCGATATCAGACCCTGGGACCTGGCCCTTTCATACCATTGTTTTCTGGCCCATCTGCGCATGTTGGGAATAGTATCTGTTTCGTCTATTATTTCAGTTCCAAGAAGGGTTTCAAGTATGTCTTCCATGGTTACCAGTCCTGCAACCCCTCCGTATTCATCGACCACAAGGGCAATATGCTCCCTGCGGTCCAGGAGCTGTTCAAAAAGCCGAAACAGGTTGACCGTATCAGGAACTGCCAGAATCTCGCGGCCAAGTTCGGAAACGTATCTGTTTGAGTCGTCTGTTGCAAGGGCCAGAAGCAGATCGTCTTTTAGGATATATTTTTGGATGGTTTTCTTATCGCTCTCATACAGGGGTATTCTGGAAACATGAATACTTGAATATGTACTGTAAACTTCTTTTATCGGCATATCTCCGGGCAGGGCAAACATGGCTTTTCTCGGCGTCATTATGTCTGCTGCCCGGACCGAGCCGAAGCGCATCAGGTTTTTTAATATCTTTGATTCCTTTTCCAGAAAAAGGCCTTCCTCAAAACACAGATCCGCCAGGGCACTGATTTCATCCCTGGTTACAGGCTTGATTTTTTTGCCTTTGGAAAAAATATAGGTAACGAGCTGGGAGAGCTGGACCAGGGGATAAAGCAAAAAAATCATGACGCGCAGTATAACCACGGCGGGCCTGGCAAGGGCACGCCAGTAAAGCGCCCCGATTGTTTTTGGAATGATTTCCGAAAAAACCAGTATCAGAAATGTGAGTACGGCCGAAACAATGCCCACATATTGGCTGCCGAAAACTGCTGTGGCCTGTGCGCCGACCCCTGCAGCCCCTACCGTATGAGCGATTGTGTTTAAGCTTAAGATAGCGGCAAGCGGCCGGTCAATATCGGTTTTCATTTGGCGCAAATGCCTGCCGGCTTTAGGGTGCACTTCCTCGAACGCAGCGGTAAAACTCGGCGTTATGGAAAGAAGCACCGACTCCATTATGGAGCACAGAAAAGAGAAGCCCAGTGCCAGTGCAAGATAGAGAAAAAGCAATTTCATTTGGATGCCGCGTTATTTTTTTTTCAGAATAAACAGGTGAACAAACCGCGGGTCCAGATCCTCTGCGGAAACCGATGCATATTCATCTTCAACCTTTAAAAACAGGTTTTCCACGGCCTGGCCGGCCTTGGCGGAGAGCTCTTTTTCAGTAAAGCCGCTTTCATTGCTCAGCCATGAAACAAAATCCGCCCTGGCCTGTTTTCTGAGCCTGCCGGCAGACCACATGCCCCTGAAAAAGGACCGGAAGGTCTCAACCGGGATGGACTCCACTTCCCGGGACGATTCCAGCCTGTGCCTTGCCCACATGGTGAGAAGAAGGTTTTCATGGGTGAGAAAATGCAAATCCGGCAGCCGGCTTGTATCAGGCTCAATACAGGAAAGTATGCTGTCAAAGGCCATGGCTTCTTCCAGGGCGGAGGCGGCCTTTTCTACATCGGCCATTGACTCAAATTCCCTGTAGAGGCTGCCTGTTTCATAGTTGTCAAAGTATTTTGGCCTGGCAAGCAGAAGCCCGCCGATATAGCCCACAAGTCTTTCCCCCCAGAAGCTTAAGGCAAGCCTGTTTTTTGCAAACCAGCTTTTATCCTTCCATTTGCGGGTTTTTTTCTTCAGGTCCATTACAAGGCCCCAGCCGGTGCGGAATATATCTTCTATGGAGTAACTGCTAAGGATCAAAGCGCTTTGTTCGGCTTCAGGCGGTTTATTAGTGCCGGCCAGCCTGTGCAGCCCCAGGCTCAGATAGCCGCAGGTCTTGTGAACCGTATTCCGGAGCTCTTCACGACCACGGATCGGTTGCTGGTCTGCCGCAATAATCCTGTTGCACAGGGCTGCAAATTCTATCTGGAGTTCGTTTAAAAGTTCCCGGCTGTCGATTTTCCAAAGCGCGGTTGAAAAAATATTGTTACCGGCCATTATCGCGCTGTGCTGGACAGGTACGGGTACTGTGAAATCGGCATTTGAATCTGAAAAACCATATTTGCGGCCCCGTTTACGAACTGTTTCAGGCCGTAGCGGCGAATAAATCCCGATGGCCTCATCAAAGGGGAGAAAGCCTTTTTCCGCAAGTCTTATATTGCGCATCCGAAAGGATTCCTCCTCGCTTTCCGAAGGCATTACGTTGAGGCTGCGAAGAAGGGTTGTCTGAAACTGCAGGTGATCTTCGCCTGCGAGCCGTTCGAGCATGCTGTAGAGGAAATGTTCCCGCTGGTCCCGGGTCTCTTCGTCTTCAATTGCGTTTAAGAAATCTTCCCTTATGCGGGTGTAAAACACTCCGTCATATGTGAAGAATCCATCCGGAAGGTCTCCGGGGTCCTCCTGGTCTTCTCTTACCCGGATATCAAAGGCATCCTGGAGGTAGTATTCGAGAAGTTCGGATTTTTCCTCCATGGTCCATTTGATAAACCGGTCGCCGTCCGCCCTGGAAAGCAGGTTCATCCAGTGGGTTAAAGCGCCCGTGCTGATGCGATCCCTGTTCCATATCTCAACGTCGAGGATATATTCCCACTGACGGTTTGATGCCAGGGAAAGAAGCTCAAGTGCATCTTCCGGGCCTATGTCGTGGACCAGGAAAAAGAAATCCTCTTCAGCCATGGAATGCACCAGCGCCGTTGCCCGGGGATGATCCAGGATTTTGTCGAGCGCGGATTCGGGCGGTTTTGCCAGAATGCGCCTTTTGTCCTTTTCGAGCCCGGCAAGCCTTTGCCGGTGTTTTATTTGAATTTCCCGGTCTTCCTGGTTCATTTTAAATATCGCAATCCTTTTTTTATTTACCCGGGCACTGGGCGCGGATCGCCTCGTCTATTCCGGAATTGCCGTAAGCTTTATCAAAATAGTCTGAAAATTCCTTTGCCAGTGAACGCGCCCGGTCTTCAAAAGCCTGTTTGTCAGGCCACGTGTTTTCCGGATGCAGTATTTCAGACGGAACCTCCGGGCAGGTATCAGGTACGTTTAAATGAAACAGGGTGTTTTCCGTGTAGCTTACCTCATCAAGCTTTCCCTGCATTGCCGCATTTAGCATGGCACGGGTCATGGTGATGTCAATTCTCGAACCCGTGCCGTAAGGCCCGCCGCTCCAGCCGGTGTTTACCAGAAATACCCGGGTGTTATGTTTTTTCATTTTCTTGCCCAGCAGGTTTGAGTAATATTCAGGCCTGTTTGCCATAAACGGCTGGCCGAAAAATCTGGAAAAAGTACTCTGCGGTTCCTTTATGCCGGTTTCGGTGCCTGCGAGCTTGCTGGTATATCCCATCAGAAACCAAAGCATTGCCTGTTCAGGGGTCAGCCGTGATATGGGCGGCAGAACGCCGTTGGCATCCGCTGTAAGAAAAATGATTGTTGAAGGATGCTCGCCGGTACCCTTGATTTTCACGTTGTCCAGGTAGCGCAGCGGGTAAGATGCCCGGCTGTTCTGGGTCAGGCGATCATCTGAGACGTCAACTGTGCCGTCGGGATATGTCATGCAGTTTTCTATTATAACCCCGTTTTCTTCTATTTCGCGGGGGTTAAACACCGCCCTGTGAATTTCCGGTTCTTTTTCCGGGTCAAGATCAATTAGTTTTGCATAGCAGCCCTGTTCAAAATTTGCTATACCGTCTTCATCCCAGCCGTGTTCATCATCTCCGATCAGGGCCCTGTCAATGTCTGCTGAAAGCGTGGTTTTTCCGGTTCCGGAAAGCCCTAAAAACAAGGAAACTTTGCCGTTTCTGTCTTCGTTTGCAGAGCAGTGCAAAGGCAGAATATTTTCATGCGGCAGATAATAGTTCATCACTGTGAACATCAGTTTTTTTGCGCTTCCGCAGTAAGCTGATCCATAAACCAGGCCCAGCCGGTTTTTAAAATCCATGGCAATGATCATATCCGAGGTGGAGCCGTCTTCCTGTTTTCTCAGCAGGCCCTCATATTTGGAGGTCTCAATTTTGTCATAAGGCGCCACGGCCAGGGTAAAGGGCTTGTCCGCGAATATGCTTTTTTCAATGGTTTTTGGCAGCGGCCGGAACATGTTCATGGTAAAAAGGCTGACCAGGGCGCGGTCGGTTACTGTTGTTACAGGAAGGGCATAGGCCGGATCAGCCCCTATTACCCTGTCTGTTACAAAGAGCCGGGGTTTTTTCCACAGCGCGGTAAGAGCATCCACCCAGAGCCTGTGGAACGTGTCCGGATCAATTGAAAGGTTGTTGGGAGAGCTCCAGTCTATGTGTTCCTCGAGTTCCGGGTACCTGACAATTACCGTATCCTTTGGAGACCGGCCTGTGGATTCCTGCGGAGTCCATGTGGAAAGAGCGCCGCTTGGCAGCACCAGGGCTTCGCGGTGGTCGATTACATAGCGTGTAATACGGGCACGCTGAAGGTTGTTTAACACCTCAGGGTGCGTTGTTATCATCTTGTTAAGTGTTTCAATGGCCATCTAAGATCCCCTGTTTTATTTTTTTGATTTTTTTCTTTACGATTCTATATCAAGGTTGCAGGAAAATTTTTCCGCAACCGGCATTTGAAGATCTATCCATTTTAACACTTTGTCAAATTCTTCCTTTACCTCAAAAAGCGCCCTTCCCCTGTGGCTGACCCTGTTTTTCTCCTTTTGGCCCAGTTGTGCAAAAGTTTTTTCCAGCTGCGGATAATAAAACACCGGATCATAGCCGAACCCGTTTTCACCTTCCGGCTGTTTTGCAATTATGCCTTCGCACCTGCCTTCATAGGTAAGCGCCGCCCCTGTGGGCACTGCTATTGAGATTACGCATACAAAGGCGGCGGTTCTGTCTTCTGCGTTTTTTAACATTTCCAGCAGTTTTCTACATCTCTGTTCATCGGTGGCGGTCTTTCCCGCAAACCGGGCAGAATGCACACCCGGCTGACCTTCCAGAGCGTTTACGCAAAGCCCTGAGTCGTCTGCCAGCGCAGGCAGACCCAGAACTCTGGCGGCAAATGAGGCTTTTTTATAAGCGTTTTCATCAAAAGTCTCACCATCCTCTGCGATTTCCGGGATGGGGCCGAAATCATTTAAATCTTTTACCTCCACGGGATATCCGGAAAGCATCTGCCGGATCTCCGAGGATTTGCCTTTGTTGCGGGTGGCAATTACCAGTGTTTTTCGTTCATCCATGTATACCTCTACAAGTGGTGTGTATTTTAAATCGTGTATTTTTCTAATTCCGGCCTGTTTTTAAAAATTATTTCCATTTATACCGAATGCCCCGTGGATTGTAAATACCTTTGAACTCTGCGTTAAATTTCCGGCCGCCGCTTTCCGGGGTTCCTGTGAGTGAAAAATACTTTACACTGTTTGCTTCTGTGTTATATGAATTATCAATTTAAGACCGGATAAGTTGAAAATCAAATTTAGCATAAAGGAAAAACTCTTATGCACAAGTTGCTGCAGGAAAATGCGGGTGAAACTCTGCTGCTTCTGGGAAACGAGGCTATTGCCAGGGGCGCGCTGGAAGCGGGTACCGCCTTTGCCGCCACATACCCGGGCACGCCATCATCTGAGATTTCCGCCAATCTGTATCAGATTTCTTCTGAAACCGACCTTTATTTTGAATACAGCACCAACGAAAAAGTTGCCCTTGAAGTCACTGCGGCTGCTGCTAATTCAGGCGTACGAAGCATGTGCATCATGAAGCACGTGGGCATGAACGTGGCCGCAGATGCCATGATGACACTGGCATACGTTGGAGTAAAGGCGGGACTGGTTATAGTCTGTGCAGATGATCCGTACATGTTTTCATCCCAGAATGAACAGGATAACCGATATTACGGAAAGCTTTCAGGCCTGCCCGTGCTCGAACCCTCAAGCGTTGACGAGGCAAGACGGATTATCCCCTATGCATTCGGGATCTCGGAGACACTGGCAGAGCCTGTTATTGTCCGGACCACCACGCGGCTGAATCATTCCACAGGGCCTGTTGTACTTGGGAAGCTTGAACCCGTTAGATCAAACGGGGAATTTGTCAAGGATCCGTTTCATTTGGTCACGGTTCCGGCAGTGTCCCGTAACCTTCATATCAGGCTGCTCGAGCGCATTGCGCAGTCCGGGGATCTAAGTTCGGAGTCGGCATACAACTTTATGCAGGGTATCGGTCCCTGGGGTATCGTGGTAAACGGGGTTAGTTATAACTACGTGGTTGACGCTGTGGCCGATCTTGGTATAGCAGAAAAAGTAAGCATATTAAGAATCGGGTTTTCCCATCCTATGCCGGGCAGCAAAATCAAGGACTTTCTCAAAGGCTGCCAAAAAGTGCTTGTGGTGGAAGAAGGCGAGCCATACATGGAAGAGGCTGTCAAGGCCATGGCTCAGGAAGCGGGATTAACCCTGGAAATCAGGGGAAAGGCACCTGATTTGTTTTCCAGGCTGTTTGAATACGATCCTGCCATGGTGCGCGAAAAGATAGCTTTCTATTTTGATGTGTCATATAACCCCCCGGTCCTGCCTGATCTCTCTGATGTGCCGGAAATCCCACAGCGCCCGCCCAATCTTTGTGCCGGATGTTCTCACCGGGCCACGTTTTACGCGGTAAACAAGGCCACGGAAGGCATAGAAACCATAAAACCCACGGATATCGGCTGTTACACCCTTGGGTTTCTCCCGCCGCTTTCAGCAGGGGATTTTTTGATATGTATGGGGTCTTCCACCGGTACAGGCGGCGGTTTTTCGCAGGCCACAGGTAAAAAAGTAATCTCTTATATAGGGGATTCCACGTTTTTCCATTCAGGTATTGCCGGCCTGATAAATGCGGTATTCAACAACCACGACATCACCCTTATCATCCTGGACAATCAGACAACCGCCATGACCGGCCATCAGCCTCATCCAGGGGTTGATATGTCGGCATTTGGAAAACAAGGCTACGGAAGAGTTTCCATAGAATCGGTCGTAAAAGGCATAGGCGTGCCTCATGTAAACGTGATCCGACCTTATAACGTGAAGAAAAGCATTGCAGCCATAAAGGAGGCAGTGGACTTTAAAGGGGTATCAGTGGTTATCGCCAGGCAGGAATGCGTGCTTCTGGCAAAAAGCCTCAAGAAAAAAACAGGACGGCCCTTTACGGTAAATCCGGACAAGTGCGCAAATCATCGCAACTGCATCAACGAGCTTGCCTGCCCCGCCTTTTACATAGAAAACGGCCGGGTATGTATTGATGCGGCCATGTGCACGGGATGTTCCGTGTGCGCCCAGGTGTGCCCGGAAAATGCAATTGTGCCGCTGAAGGAGGAAAAGTAATGAATGTAACCCGGTTAATCATGGTAGCCGTGGGCGGGCAGGGCAATCTGCTGGCTTCGCGTATACTTGGGCAAGCCGCCACACGCTCCGGGGTACCGGTGCGCATGAGCGAAATCCACGGAATGGCACAGCGGGGCGGAGTCGTGGAGTCAGACCTGGTGTTCGGGGATGCGCAAAGTACGATTATTTCTGACGGCGAGGCTGATATACTTCTGGGCTTTGAGCCTGCCGAATCTCTTCGTGCGCTGAAAAAATGCAATAAGAATACCGTGGTGATATCAAACACCTCGCCCCTGCCCCCTTTTACCGCCGCCATAGGCAGAGGTATTTATCCTGAAATCGAAACCATAAACTCCCTGCTTTCAGCAAAGTGCGCCCGCCTGATTGCCCTTGATGCGGCAGCACTGGCGCGTGAGGCCGGAAACGTGCTTGCCGCTAATATGGTGCTTCTCGGAGCTCTGGCTTCAGCGGATCTTCTCCCCCTTGCTCCTGAAAGCCTCGAGGAAGCAATCCGGGAAATTACCCGCCAGCATTTTGTGGATACAAATTTAAAGGCTTTTGAACTGGGAAGGCAGGCCGGCTCAGCCGCTTAAAATTGACTTC
>CAZVFQ010000006.1:0-61109 GCA_964626455.1 uncultured Desulfobacteraceae bacterium
AAGTACGCTGCATTCTTCGAAATTGCGCAAGCCTTGATCTTGAACTTTTTACGGCACCATCTAAAATCAGACTTTTTACGAGAGCATCAAACATGAGGGAAAACATGAATGCTCAGGAAGTTTTAAACCGCGAGGATTTCAAAAAATGCCTGGAATTCCACGGCCATTTGTGCCCCGGGCTTTCCATAGGCTACCGTGCGGCCAGGGCCGGCTTAAAACGGCTTGACCAGGAGCGATCAGAGGACGAAGAGCTGGTTGCCATTGTGGAAACAGACGCCTGCAGCGCTGATGCGGTCCAGGTGCTGACCGGATGCACGTTCGGCAAGGGCAATTTAATATTCAAAGATTACGGAAAGATGGTTTTTACCATTGCCAGCCGTAATACAGGCCGGGGGGTGAGGGTTTCGCTTAGGCCGGAGGCGTTTTCCCCCGAAGGCGAACACATGGAGCTTCTTGAAAAAGTAATGGCAGGCACTGCGGATGAATCTGAAAGGAAGCGTTTTTTTAAACTGCACCGGCAGCGAAGCGAACAAACCCTGGAGATGAACGAAAGCGATCTGTTTTCAATAAAATCTGCAGATATCAAACTGCCGCAAAAAGCAAAAATCGACCGCTCGGTCATATGCCAGAAATGCAAAGAACCGGCCATGGCCCAAAAAACAACAAAAACAAACGGCATGGTTCTGTGCCGCGATTGTTCGGGAAAATAAATAAAAATGAAACATCTTAGCAGACAAAGTATAAAAACCGCGATATCAGCTTTTGTCTTACTCCTGCTTGCTGTTGCGCCCGCCCCTGCTGAAGGGGCACAGGACACGATAACAATAAAAGATGCCGCAGGGCGGGAACTTACGGTTCCGAGCTCACCGGAGCACGTTATCTGCTCAGGGCCCGGATGCCTGCGTCTTTTGACATACCTTGAGGCTGCCGATCATGTGGTTGCAGTCGACAGCATGGAGAAAAACCCTCCGCAGGAAGCCGACCCCCGCCCCTATTTTCTGGCTAATCCAGAACTCCAGGACCTGCCCCTTTTCGGGGAATTCCGCGGAAGGGACAATCCTGAGCTGATCACAGCACTTGAGCCCCGGCCTCAAATCATCTTTAAGACCTTTGCAAACATGGGGCATGACCCTGTGGAGCTGCAGAAAAAAACAGGAATTCCCGTTGTTGTTTTAAACTACGGCAACTTAGGCGAGTTTCGCAAAGACCTATACCAGGCTTTACACATTATGGGCAGGATCATGGACAAAAGCGACAGGGCGCAACAGGTAACCGGTTTTTTTGATGAAATGATCAAAGACCTTGCAGAGCGGACAGCAGATATCCCGGATAAAGAAAAGAAAACCTGCTATGTGGGAGGAATTGCATACAAGGGACCGCACGGGGTTGATTCAACCCAGCCGGCATATCCTCCGTTTGTATTTACCAATGCAAAAAATGTGGCGAAAAATCCGGACAAATCCTCAGACACCCTTTCAAACGCCAGGGTGGCAAGGGAAAAAATTCTTTCCTGGAACCCTGATGTAATTTTTATGGACCTTTCAAGCACGGCAGCCAATACCGGGGAAAATGCCCTTGATGAGCTTTTCAGCGATCCAGCCTACAGGCACCTGGAGGCGGTGAAAAAAAGGCAAATCTACGGAGTGCTGCCGTATAACTGGTATGCGAGAAATTTCGGCTCCATATTTGCAAACGCCTATTTTGTAGGCAAAAACCTGTATCCGGAAAATTTCTCAGACATTGACCCGGCGCAAAAAGCCGATCACATTTTTACTTTCCTGGTGGGAGACGCCGTATTTGACAGACTTGATGAAATATTTGAAGCAAAGGTATTTGACAGGTTAAACAGCCAGGAGTAAACCCGCTGCAATGCACCTTACACACACTGAAATACCAAAAGAATACACCGCCCATATCGGCAGGAAAATAACGTTTGTGCTCGGCACCATGGCGCTGCTGGCACTTGTGCTTATTGCATCTGTGGGCATGGGTGCAGTCAGCATATCACCGGCAGAAGTGCTGGCAAGCCTTTTTGGCAGAGGCTCTGCAGGCAAGTATGATATAATCATCTGGCAGATTCGGATGCCGCAGGCTCTCACCGCAATTGCAGCGGGTGCAGGCCTTGCCGCGGCAGGGGCCATGATGCAGTCGATTCTGCGAAACCCTCTGGGATCGCCATTTACCTTGGGAATTTCACATGCAGCCGCATTTGGTGCGGCCTTAAGCGTTATAGTCCTCGGGCCTGCAACATCAGGCGACTCTAATCCGGCAGGGCTCGAAAACCTGGGCCTTTACGCAGTGACATTTTCAGCCTTTGCCTTCAGCCTGATCGCCACATTTATAATAATCGCAATTTCCCGTATAAGGCGGGCCTCGCCTGAAGTAATGGTGCTGGCGGGAGTGGCCCTGGGTTCTCTTTTTACTGCGGGCACCATGTTTCTTCAGTATTTTGCAGATGATGTGGAACTTGCTGCAATGGTTTTCTGGACGTTTGGAGATGTGTCAAGAGCAAGCTGGGGCGAGCTCGGACTTATTTCTGTGGTGCTGCTTTTGGTGGCTGCATACGGATTTGCAAACCGCTGGAACTATAATGCGATTGACGCGGGCGATGAAACCGCCCGCGGCCTTGGTGTGCGCGTGGAAAAGGTTCGGCTTGCAGGCATGCTGGCAGCTTCTTTTATTACCGCGATCGTGGTATCTTTTCTGGGCATAATCGGATTTGTGGGCCTTGTGTGCCCGCACATGGTAAGACGGCTTATAGGAGACGATCACAGGTTTCTTCTGCCAGGCACTTGTGTGGCAGGCGCTCTTCTGCTGCTTGCTGCAGACACTACAGCAAGGCTTATTCTTGCCCCGCACGTGCTTCCGGTCTCCATTCTGACCTCGTTTCTGGGCGCGCCAGTGTTTATATATCTTATTATACGGGGATACAACAGATGATGCTTACGGTGGACAATGTTTCATTCCGGTACAAAAGCGCTGCAGTACTTGATTCTGTTGGATTTGAAGTGCCGGCCCATCACGTGGTCTCCATTTTAGGGCCCAACGGGGTGGGAAAAACCACTCTGCTGCGATGTATAAACGCCATACTTCGTCCGGAATCCGGTATTATAAGCATCAACGGGCAAAGTATAACCGAGCTTGATTCAATGCAGATCGCCCGAAGGTTCGGATATGTTGCCCAGAAAGCCGAGGCTTCAAGGACCACTGTTTTTGACGCAGTGCTGCTCGGAAGGCGGCCCCATATAACCTGGAGGGCAACAGCCCATGATCTGGAACTTGCAAATGCTGCCATTCACAAGCTGGGGCTCGAAGCGCTTTCACTGCGGTATGTAACAGAACTAAGCGGAGGCGAGCTGCAGAAGGTAAGCATTGCACGCGCCCTTGTGCAGGAGCCCTCTGTGCTGCTGCTTGATGAACCCACAAGCAGCCTTGACCTTAAAAATCAGATCGAGATTTTAAAAACCATCCGCCAGGTTGCTGCCACCCACGAGGTGGCAGCAGTAATGACCATGCACAACCTGAACATGGCCCTTCGCTACTCGGACAGGTTTATCTTTCTGAAACAGGGACGCATATTTGCGGCAGGCGGACCGGAAACCGTGACCCCGGATGTTATAGGGGCCGTATACGAAGTGCCGGTGGATATCACAACACACATGGGCGCGCCCATGGTGGTACCCCTGGCATAGACGGCTTCAGGCCTTTTGCTCAAGCATTTTTCCTGCTTTTTCAAGATCCTTGTTTATAGCCTGGCTTTCTTCAGCCACAGATTCCAGGATCCGGGCGACATCTTCCAGCCCCGCATCCCGGGCACGCTGTGCCCACCTGCGGTAAGTCTCTGCATGGTCGGAATTGTGCTTTAACCAGTGGGAGACCATTTTTTCAAGCTTCTCATGCATGGGCATTTTTTCTGTTTCGTGGCCATTTCCCTGCGTGTCATGATGATGATGGTGATGGTCGTTTCCATGATGCTTTTCATTCATAATAATTCTCTCTTATAAAACAGGAAAAGCCGGGGGGGTTGCCCTCCCCGGCTTTTTTTTATAATACTTAAATCACTGCGCGGCCTTTAGAAGTCCACCCTGACCTGGAAGCCGGCGTAGAGTTCATCGCCTGCATCGTCGCCGTCTGCATCGTCTTTGTAGTCATAGAAGCCGATTTCAGGGGTGATCTTGGCATTGTCCATGATGGGAACGGTTGCCTGGACATAATATGCCATTACTTCATCATCTTCATCCCAAAGATCGTTTTCACTGGCATTGTAACCCACGCCTGCCTCCAGACCGACGGTATCAAGCTGGGTGCCCAGGGCAAGCAACAGGCCGTAGCTGTTGGTATCTTCAATCTTGCCCTCATCATTTACGTCCGCCTCACTGTCTGCTTTGTCTGCCCACTGGCCGAAATGAGCCACATTCTGGCCGTAAAAGCCGCCCGCGTTAACATAAAGCGGATCCAGCGCAGTGAACTTGGTGTTTGCAGTCAGGCCCCATGCAGTCAGTTTCTCATCATCAAATTCCTGAAGTTCATAGCTCTGAACCACACCGGCCGCATGCATACTCATGCCTTCCATTACGGTCATGTCATAGCTTAGCTGCAGCTGGGGCAGCAGGATTTCAGGATCACCGTCAGTAGAATTTGTTTCTTCAGTATAGAAGGAACCCGTTGAGTTTCCATCTTCATCATATGTCTCAGTTTTTACTAGCTCGGTATCGCTGTAGCTCCCGGCGGTCTGAGGTTCCACCAATGCGATCTTGAACCCGCCGGTTGAATACTGAAGCATGGGTTTCCTGCCGGTATAGCCGATAAACTGCAGCATGTCAGCATCGCTTCCATAAATCTGGTTACTGATAAAGCTGCCTGCTCCGTAAGGCGCATAACTTTGGCCGACAAGAATCTCGCCGCCGGCTGCATCAAATGTTGCATAAAGAAGGCGCAGGCTTGTGTTCCCGTCGCCGTGGCCGTACTCAAACCTTCCGCCGATTGCGCCTGCATCAAAGTGGGCGCCGATGCGGGCATTGCCCTGCAGGGTGTGGTCTAACTGCGTTTCACTATCGCCGCCTGTGACCTCTTCACTGGAATCCGTCCAGAAAGTGGTCATACGCGCGCTGCCGTATAAGTCCACGTCAGCCGCGTATACCGGGAGATAGCAACCCAATAAAAAGATTGCCGCCATTAATGTTACCAGTGCTTTTTTCATTACTTCCTCCTTTTTTAAGTTTTTTCGGTTTACCCGAAGGTGCCCGGATCAACCCGTTTGAACCGGGCAGACCATTAAACGCCTGCCGGCAGAAAAGTTTTTGGAAACAAATTCCTCAAAAATATGCCAGATTTGCAGTATGCACGCAAAGCCGCTTTGCTGCTGAAAAAAACAATAATAGAATTTATGATGAATTTGCTGCAAGGAAAGATATGCAAAAAAAGTCTTTCTTGGCTTTTTGTTTTGCCCCAAGAGTACCATTTTCCGGAAGCCTCCGATATCCATAAGCATGCTTTCCGGTAAAGCCGCCTTCTGACTATAGCCATCCCAAAACCAACTTTCATTTTATTAATAATGATATAAATTTTGGAAATGATCCTGTCAACCGGATTTTTCCCGAATCATGCATTTTTTTCGAAAATATTTTCAAAAACTCATATACAGAATGAACGGGGTTCACGATAACCTATTCAATTTTCCCTAAAAACCGTACAATTCCGGCCATGCTCCCAGAACCCGGCGTTTTGAATGTCAGCGATATTTTTTCCCGAAATCCGCTGAATGCTTATCATATTTTTTTGACACTACAGGATTATACGGATATAGTCCCTGCTATAATAATTCTGTCAACCGCAAAAACCAAGGAGGAAAAATCCATTGTCCCCAATACCCGCATTGTCACGGAAAACACTCTGCAGCACGCTTTTTACCGCAATTATCGTCCTGATCTTCTCTTCCGACCTCTGGGCCCGGGAACGCACCATTGCCGTATTTCCTTTTGAAATCCACGGAACAGAAGACGCAGCAAACATGGATAAGGCGGTAACAGATATGTTTTCCTCAAGACTGGGAAAAATCTCCGGCTATACTACTGTTGACTCTTCGCGTATAAAAGCAGCAGATGCAGATCCCGCTGACATGAATCTTGAAAATGCACTGGCAACAGGCCGGCAACTGGATGCAGACATCGTGCTTTACGGTTCACTGACAATGCTTGGAGAATCCTGGAGCATGGATACATCCCTTGCCGATGTTGCAGGCAGGCGATTAGTCGATACTTTTTCGCGCTCAGGCGCGGCCCGAGAAGAACTGATTCCCGGAATCGAGGCCATGGCAAAAGACATGGAAAAAACCCTAAAAGCCATCCCTGCTGCCCAGGAGTCCGGGAGTTCCGGCCGAGTGGATAAAAACAAGGACCCCCGCGCCGGTTTTAAAACCCCTGAGCACGCCCGCAAAGATATCGCAGGCGCATGGTCAGGTCCTGAAATGGACAAAAATTTTATCGGCATTGCAGCCGCGGATATCACAGGCAACGGGGAAGCGGAAACCGTACTTTTAGACCAAGAAGCAGTATATATATATAAAATTTCGGGCAAAGACTTCATACTGGAAGAAAAAATTGACGCACCGTTTAATACAAAATGCCTGGCAGTTGATACGGCTGATATCAACGAAAACCAAAGAGCGGAAATCTTTGTTACAGCAAAAAATAGCCGCAGCAACATGCTTCGCTCCTTTATACTCGAATACAAGGAGGGGGCGTTTGAATTCATAGTTGAAAAAAGCCCGTGGTTCTACAGGATAGTAAGAGACAGCAGCAACAGCCCCATACTCTTGGGTCAGCGTCACAAAACCGGAGCTACCCCCTTTTCTGATGAAATTTTCAGACTGACTTTTGAAAACAATCAATACATGCCTGCCAGCACCTTTATTAAAGGTAGCACCAAAACAAACGTACTGGGCTTTGCACCCGGGCAGATACAGAGGGATAAAGAAAAGCCCGAAGCAATAGCCTTTGACGACCGGGACCATCTTATGCTTGCAGGAAAGCAAGGCAGAACAATATGGAAATCAAACCGGAAATACGGGGGTACGAGTCTGTTTCTTGAAGGGCCGACACAGGGCAAGGGAGAGATGCCAAAACGCTTTTACCTGCCCGGCCGAATCATTGTTTCAACCATGGATACAAAGAGAAGCGTGCCTGACAGGATATTTTTGTTTAACAATTCAGATCTAAGCCCTGTCAGCTTAAAGCGCGTGCGCGTTTATAAGACCGGTGAAATCCTTGGCATGCGATGGGATGGCGCGGGCCTCATGGAACAATGGAAAACCAGGAAATATGACGGACATTTCAGGGATATCTGCCTTGCCGACCTTACAGGCGACGGCAACATGGATCTGGCCGCTCTTCTGACAGAAAAACAGAGCTGGACACCGTTTTCAGAATCCCGAAGCAGGGTGCTTGTTTTTCCGATTCAGGATACGGTAAAGTAAAAAAGCCCGGCGGTTGCCGGGCTTTTTCTGTTTCCGGGAAATTCTTGTTATGACATCTAGAATTTAAACCTGAATCCTGCCAGATATCCCATATCCGCATCGTCTTCATCGGTATCGCCGATTTCCGCAAATGTACTCACATTGCCGCTTAATTTGTGGGTGACATTTGCGTACCAGCTGTTAATATCATCGCCTTCGTCGGGCGACTCCTGACCATAGCCGAACGCACATTTGGTATTGTCAAATACCGGAACCACGGCCACCAGATTTAAATAATCAACATCATTATATTCACGAATCTCGCCGCCCTCTTTCTCCCGGTATTCTCCGCCGTCGCTGGTGCTGTAATCCGCTCCTGCGTATACGAAACCGAAATCATATGTCACGCGGGCGCCAAGGGTTTCAACTGAATCAGCCTCAGAGTTTTCCTTGTATGTCTGGGCTAAAACTCCGAGCTCAAGCCCTTTAATGTCGGTATATACAAATGCCTCGGCACAAGAGGAATCCCAGTCATCGGTTTCAAGATCACCTGAGAGGGCAACATTGACAAAATCCGAGTTCACGTCAACACGCATACTGTCACTGCCGCTGGACTCTGGAAACGCCATTCCACCATTCATCTCGTAGGCCTCTTCAACCTCGAAACTATCAGAGCCCCAAGCCAGGCGGCCTATGGAAGCAGACAAGGATCCGAAATCAAATCCGTCATACCTGAGACCCGCAAAGGCCTCGTCAACAGCATTATCATCATCTCCGTGAGCCTGGCCCTTCCAATCCATTTTTAAAACGCCAAATGCCGAAAGGCCGGCTTCCAGATCCTGCTTCCCACTGAATGCTACTGTCAAATCATCGTAATCGACATACAGATCCTCGTCATCTCCTATGTTTTGTCTGGGCTGGATCTGGATATCCCCTTTGAGATCAAGCCTTGTGCCACCCCTGTCATAAACGGTTACTGCGTATACATTCATAGGACCCAAAAATAACGCTGCCATAACGGCTAATACAGTGAAAAATCTCATAGTCATCTCTCCTTTGTTAGATTGGTGTTAATTAGTGGAATTTTACGCTCCCGGTACCATAATTTTTAATTTCCGATTTGCTCCTTTCTTTTTAGTTTATAAGTAAATTATTAAGTGAATCAGTCGGGATTTTAGGTGAAAATTATGACAGAATTATTACGATCATATGAAGTTTTAATTAAGAAAAAGGTAAGAAAATTCTAGATTATAAAATAAAGGAGGCGCGTTTTGCCCTTAGGATCTCACCTTTTGCATGGGTCTGTTTTTGCGACCTGCATTAAAACCTCAGGATGATACAGCTGGTTTCAGTTCAAACGGATCCTGCAGGGCGGCTTTTGATTTTTTTATAGGAATCTTATGTTACAAATATGAGGCCGGCAGGTGACATTTAAGAAACAAAAAGACAGGCGGAAACCAGAGGAGGAAAAATAAAAAATTGTAACAGAATTGTAACTTTTAAGCCATTAACCTGTAGCAAACAGGATTTACTTATGTACCAGCAAAGCCGAAAGGCCCTGTGCGAAAAAATGAAATTCTTCGCGCGGGAAATTGATGAAGTCGTAAAAACTTAACCAAACTCATTTTAAAGGAGGAAATCATGAAAAGACTGTTGACAATTATGCTGGTTCTCATTGCCGGGCTTGGCCTGGCCACGACGCAGGCCTGGTCTGCTGAAAAACTCACCATCAAGGGTTCCACCACCGTCCTGCCGATAACCCAGGAAGTGGCAGAAGCCTTCATGGAAGAGTACCCGGATGTCAATGTCTCCATCTCGGGCGGCGGCTCGGGAAACGGGATAAAAGCCCTTATTGACGGCACCACCGATATCTGCCAGGCTTCCCGTTTCATCAAGGACGAAGAGGTCAAAAGGGCGGTTGAAAACGGTTTCTATCCCGTGCCTTTTGGAGTGGCCTTAGACAGCATCATCCCGGTTGTGCACCCTGACAACCCGGTAGACGATCTGAAAAAAGAAGAGCTCAGGGGAATCTATAACGGAGACATCAGCAACTGGAAAGAAGTGGGCGGCAATGACCGGAAAATCACCATCGTTTCCAGGGATTCATCCTCGGGCACCTACGGGGTATGGGGAGACATAATACTTAAGGGCGACAGGGTCACCCCCAGGGCCCAGACAGTGGCCTCCAACGGAGAGGCGGTTGAAACCGTTAAGGGCAATAAGTATGCAATCGGATACATAGGAATCGGTTACCTGGAAGACGGGCTGAAAAACGTCAAAATCGACGGGATCGAGGGCACTCCCGAGACCACTGGATCAGGGGAATTCCCGGTCTCCCGTCACCTTTATTATTTCACTGACGGGTGGCCTTCCGGCACTGAGCTTAAGTATATAAACTTTATGCTTCACCCTGAAAAGGGCCAGCCCCTGGCAGAAAAAGTCGGCTACGTTCCTCTTTATTAAAAGCAATTTTTAAGGTAAAAGGGAGTGCAGGCAAAATCGCCTGCACTCTTAAAATGCGTAATGCGTAAATCAATCAAACCTAAATTTAGGTCAACCAAACATAACAGGAAGGCACCATGGGTCTGCAAAGCCATCAGAGGGAAAAGCTTGTACACGGGTTTTTTCTTGTTGTGGGGGCAAGCGGGATAATCATCCTGCTTTTGATATTCCTCTTTCTTGTAAGAGAGGGGCTGCCGATTTTCGAGGTGGTCTCAGTGGTGGATTTTATTTTCGGCACCCAGTGGTATCCCACCTACGATCCCGCTGACTACGGGATACTGGCCCTGATCGTCGGGTCCTTGTGCATTGTGGGGCTTTCCTCTTTGATCGCGGTTCCCCTTGGCATCTGCACAGCCATATACCTGGCAGAAATTGCGCATCCAAGAGTACGCGCGGTACTCAAACCTGTAGTGGAACTAATCGAGGGACTGCCCACCGTGGTCATAGGCTTTTTCGGCATGGTGATAATGGCCCCGTTTCTGCAAAACCTGCTGGATTTAAACACAGGACTCAATATCTTTAATGCCTCACTGATGCTGGCCTTCATGGCCGTGCCCACCATAGCCAGCATATCCGAGGATGCCATCTACAGTGTTCCCGGACATGTAAAAGAGGGATCCATGGCCCTGGGCGCCACCCACTGGGAAACCTTATCCCGTGTAATTCTTCCGGCCTCGCTTGCCGGGATTTCCACAGCTGTGGTCCTGGGAATAGCAAGAGCCATAGGCGAAACCATGGTGGTGCTCATGGTGGCAGGAGGCGCTGCCATGATCCCTGAATCCGTATTTGACCCGGTTCGGCCCATGCCTGCGAGCATTGCGGCTGAAATGGGCGAAACGCCGTATCGGAGCTATCATTATCATGCCCTGTTTGCAATAGGCCTGGTCCTTTTTGTGTTCACCTTTGTTTTTAACCTGATAGCCTCATGGCTCTCGGAAAAACACAAGCAGGTCGGGGAGGCCAATCTTTGATTGAGTACCATAGAAAATCGCGCCCAAACACGGAGGAATAATGAAATCGGTCTTTAAAAGAAAATTTTCCCAGGGCATTGCCTTTTCAATGTTCAGGGCCGCGGCCTGTATCAATGTACTGGTCCTGGCGGTCTTTGTCGGCTTTATCGCAGTAAACGGCATCAGCGCCATCAGCTGGGAATTTTTAACCCAAATGCCCAGGGAATCAATGACCAAAGGCGGCATTCTACCCTGCATAATCGGCACGATCTATATAAGCCTGGGGGCGATTCTGGTGGCCTTTCCCATCGGGGTGGGCACTGCGATATACTTAAACGAGTTTGCCGGAAAAGGCAGATGGACCCGGATCGTGCGCATGGGCATTATCAACCTGGCAGGGGTGCCCTCGGTGGTTTACGGACTTTTCGGCCTGGGATTCTTCGTTATTGTGCTGAAAATGGGCGTCAGCCTGCTTGCAGGCTCGCTGACCCTGGGGGCGTTTATTCTGCCCCTGATAATCGGTTCGGCAGAAGAGGCTCTTCGAAACATCCCCCCGTCCTACAGGGAGGCGTCCCTTGCCCTGGGGGCGACCAAGTGGCAGACCATATACAAGATGGTTCTGCCCGCGGCCCTGCCCGGCATGCTCACGGGACTAATACTGGGTGTAAGCCGGGCGGCGGGCGAGACCGCGCCGATTATGTTCACCGCAGCTGTCTATTCTACCGGCAAACTGCCGTCATCTGTGTTTGATGAGATCATGGCAATGCCGTATCATATATATGTTCTGGCAACCGCGGGCACAAATATAAGCGAGACCAGGCACCTGCAGTACGGAACAGCCCTGGTGCTGATGTTTCTGGTCCTTGGCCTGAACCTGGCAGCCATAATCATCCGCAACAGGCTGCAGAA
Source organism: uncultured Desulfobacteraceae bacterium (assembly GCA_964626455.1). GTDB lineage: Bacteria > Desulfobacterota > Desulfobacteria > Desulfobacterales > Desulfosalsimonadaceae > Desulfosalsimonas. The sequence continues at coordinate 11,815 of CAZVFQ010000006.1, forward strand.
AAAATTTTGATGCTTTATGCAAAATTTCGGCTGCAATCCTGAAACTGCAGCTTGCATAAGATATCCTGAATCTATATTCTTTTAAGGACAAAGACCGCAGGAGACAATTGCCTTGCGATAGATAATAACAGGCATAAAAGCCCGGGAAAAAGGATGGAAGAAAAAACCATACTGGTCATTGAAGATGACACTGATATTTTAAACCTGATCGCCTGGCACCTGGAACACGAGGGATTCCACGCCCTAAAGCAGACCAGCGGTGATCAGGGCCTGGAAGCCGCCATCGGCGAGCGGCCCGACCTGGTGATCCTGGACCTTATGCTGCCGGGCACAGACGGCCTGGAAGTGTGCAAAACCCTTAAACGCAATAAAGGCACTCAAAACATACCGGTTATCATGCTGACAGCCAAAGGCGAGGAAATCGACAGGATAGTGGGATTTGAGCTGGGGGCAGACGACTACATTGTAAAACCTTTTTCGCCAAGAGAGCTTATGCTTCGCATAAAAGCGGTGTTAAGACGACGCGCCCCGCAGCAGACAGAATATGAAGAAAAGCTTTTGCGCCACGGCGACATGGTGCTGGAGCCTGAAAATTATAAAGTCAGAATCGGAGACAGGCAGATACATTTAACTGTCACTGAGTTTAACCTTCTGCTTGACCTGCTTAAAAACAAAGGCAGGGTGCGTTCAAGAGACATTCTGCTAGACCGGGTGTGGGGATACCAGTTCGAAGGATATCACAGAACCGTTGACACCCATATCAGGCGGCTGAGACAAAAAATCGAGCCCTATGCAGACGACATTGAAACCGTACGGGGCGTTGGCTACCGGTTCATGGAAAAGTAAATGAGATACATGAAATTTAGAAACAGGCTTTTTCTGGCCCTCTGCTCAGTGCTTGCCATTGCGGTTGTCCTGCCGGGCATTTACTTCTACACGGCATTAAAAAGCGAAATCCTGGCGGAATCCAGACAAAACGCCCTTGAACAGCTTGAATTCCTGGAATGGACGATTGAAAAAGACGCACCTTTTGGTGACAACGCCGAGCTTGACCTGTGGTGCACTGAAATGGCCGAAAGGCTTGGCTACAGGATAACAGTGATAAAACCGGACGGAAAGGTGATTGCCGACTCCTCTGTGCGTTTTGACGAGGTCAGATATATGAAGGACCATTCAGACCGGCCGGAAATTCTTGAAGCCGGGAAAATCGGGGAGCCTGCCGTAAGCATCCGTTATTCAGATACAATCAGGCGCAACCTGATCTATGCTGCCAAACAGATCCGCACTCCTGAAGAAAAACAAATCCTGTACCTTCGTGCTGCATACCCTGTATCTTCTGTTGAAAACAGGCTCAACACCTACACCCGCCGGTTCTGGGCGGGAATGGCGCTTGTTGCGGCAATTGCCTTTTTTGCCAGCCTCTATCTGGCCAGAATGCTGGAAAAACCTATATACAGGGTAATGGACAGGTTAAAGGCAATCGCTTCAGGGGATTTTTCCCAACATTACATAATGGACTCAGGCCGGGAGTTCTACGATCTGTCAGTAACGCTAAACGAAACCGCCAACAGGATCCGCGAGCAGATGGAGGTTATATCCGAGCAGAACACTGAAATGGAGGCCATCATAGAAAACATGCGCGAAGGCGTGATGCTGCTTGACCGCGGCGGCAGAATAAAGAGCATCAACCGGGCCATGGGAGAGATTGCAGACTGCAGGCTTTCGTGCATCGGAAAACGCCCCCTGGAAGTTTTGCTAAACAGCGAAGTGCAGGATGCATGCGACAGGATTCTTGGGGGAAAAGACGAATGCAGCCTTACGGTTTCCACAGAAGATGAGCGCTACTACGAAGTATATGCCCTCAGGATTCCCGAAGGCGGAGCATTGATAGTATTCTACGATATAAGCGCCCACAGGCGCCTGGAAAAAATCAGGCGCGATTTTGTGGCAAATGTTTCCCATGAGTTAAAAACCCCGCTTACCTCCATCAGAGGATATGTGGAAACCCTTGCATCAGGGGATTTTTCCATAGACGAGCAGGCAAAATCCTTTCTTTTGACCATCAGAAAAAACGCGGAGCAAATGACCCATATCGTAAACGACCTGCTGGAGCTCACCCGCCTGGAGGAAAGACCCGCGGGCCTGAACACCATGCCGCTGGATGCGGCGGGCGTTTTTCAATCCGCGGTTGAAACCTGCAGGCCCATGGCAGAAGAAAAACAAATAAAAATTGAAAACAGGATAGATAGTCCGGTTATGGTTACAGCAGATGAAGCCGCCCTGACCAGGGTGGTAAAAAACCTTTTGGACAACGCGGTAAGGTATTCGCCCGCCGGAGCTGCAGTGGAGTTGTTCTGTGAAACAAAAGACCGGGAAATCATTTTCGGGATCAGGGATCAGGGACCCGGAATTGCCGATGAGCACAAAGACAGAATCTTTGAAAGATTCTACAGAATCGACAAGGAAAGAAGCAGGGCCACCGGCGGCACGGGCCTGGGGCTTTCCATATGCAAACACGCAGTCTCTGCCATGAAAGGGCGGATATGGGTCAAAAGCCCGCCGGACGATACTGACAGCGGAAGCATATTCTTTTTTGCCCTGCCCGTGGCCGGCGGGGAAAAAAATAATATAAGCCGTACCGGCAGCAATCCCTGAAGGAAATATGAAAAGGACTGAAACAGATATGACAGAGCAGGCAAAATTTCAGATAGAAAACCTCAACTTTTATTACGGAGATTTCAGGGCGCTTGAACAGGTAAACCTGGAACTGCAGGCCAATCATGTATCCGCCCTGATCGGCCCTTCGGGGTGCGGCAAAAGCACTTTTTTGCGGTGCTTAAACCGCATGAACGATTTGATTCCTACAGCGCGGGCCGAAGGCGAAATACTGCTGGAGGGCGAAAATATTTACTCCCCCTCAATTGACGTTGTAAACCTTCGAAGGCGGGTTGGGATGGTGTTTCAAAAGCCCAATCCTTTTCCGAAAACCGTATTTGACAACGTGGCCTACGGCCTGCGGGTAAACGGCATAAAAGACAAACGGCTTTTAAGGGAAAAGGTTGAATGGAATCTCAAACAGGCAGCCCTGTGGGATGAGATCAAGGACCGGCTCAACCAGTCGGCCCTGGGACTTTCAGGAGGGCAGCAGCAGAGGCTCTGCATAGCCAGGGCCCTGGCGGTGGAACCCGAAGTTCTGCTCATGGACGAGCCGGCTTCTGCCCTTGATCCCATTGCCACCCAGAAAATCGAGGATCTGATCCATGAGTTAAAAAAAGAATACACCATAATAATTGTTACCCACAACATGCAGCAGGCGGCGCGGGTTTCAGACATTACGGCGTTTTTCTACATGGGAAGGCTCATAGAGACTGGAGACACCGAAACCCTGTTTACCCGGCCAAAGCTTAAACAGACAGAAGACTATATAACCGGGCGGTTCGGATAAACCAAGGAGGAAAAATGGAACGGATTCATTTTCACCAGGAGCTTGAACAACTCAGAATTACAGTGTTAAACATGGCCGCCCAAGCTCAGGATGCTTATGAAAGAGCCACCAGGGCCTATACAAACCGGGATGCTGATCTGGCCCAGGAGGTTATTGAGGGAGACAGCCGGATAAACCAGATCGAACTTGAGGTGGACAAGCTGTCTTTGCGCTTGCTTGCCTTAGAACAGCCCATGGCAAAAGACCTGCGAATGATCATCGGCAACATGAAAATAAGCAACGAGCTTGAACGCATAGCAGACCAGGCGGTAAACATCTCCGAGCGGACAATTTTTTTGTGCCAGCACCCCCCGCTTGAAAAAGTTCACGCCATGGAGAGCCTTATAGAGACTAGCAGGCAGATGTTGAAACAGGCCATCCACTCTCTTCGCGATTTGGACGCCCGATCGGCCGGGGCGATCCGGAAAATGGACGACGAGGCTGATGAATACACCGTGCAGGTACTAAAGACCTTAATAGAACACATTGTTGCAGACGCCCCTGCAATAGACAGCAGACGCATAAAGACCCGCCGCTCCATCCAGACCATCATTATTTCACGCTGCATGGAAAGGGTAGCCGATCTTTCCACAAATATCGGTGAACAGGTGGCCTTTATAGTGGAAGGGGTGAATATTAAGCACCAGGGACAGTGAAAAGAGCATTGATAATGATCAACATTTTGGCTTTTCAGATTCTGGCGTATAAATAACTGCCAAAGTTCGTATAATACCCATTGAAAGAATTAATATGGCAAATCCTGTAATACTTTGCCAGCCAACTGTTTCATGGGCATAGAGGATTACGATGAGTTCACGGACAACAAAGATAATGAAAGGGTCCATCATGCTGTGAAGACGAAAGCGTTTTGATTTAAAATATTCAATAAAACTTCTGAAAAGCTCCAAAATCACCAAAAAAGACAGTATATCTGTAATGACATGATGCAATCCTTCGCCAAAGGATTTTAAGGGGAACAAGCCCTTTATTGAGTAGATGGTTTTTATCAGCCCCAGGGCCAAAACAATAATTATAAATATAATAAGTATATTAATAATTATTTTTAATGAAATCCGAAACATTTCTTCAAAGCTTAAACCGCCATTGAACTTCAGCATAAACACCTCCATGCATCCTGTGCCTGTATAGGTTACGCCATATTATGAAATTAACCAAATAACACTGTACCATTACAACTACAGGTCACTTGCCTGACATTTTTGTGATCAAATAAAGCAGCGCTTTTCCATATTCATTGAATTGTCACAAAAACATCACGTGGTTGTCATGAAATGAGCCGGAAAATGGATCAGTATTAATCACGTAATTTTACATACGGCTAAACCCGATGTATTCCTGAGCAGTTAACGGATATTAGACTTTTTAAAAAACCGTCATTATTGTCAGATTATAAACAGGCTTGCTGAACCGATACCCAATAAAAAGGACCGCCCTGGCCATGGAAATTCTTCCTTCCCCCATTGCTGCTGTACCGGGAAAAATTCCCCGGGATATCACCCGGGATGATGAAATTATATTTCAGCAGATTACATCCCGGGAACTAAGCGAGGGGGAGCAGACACGGATTAAAACCCCTCCCCGTGTCTGCTCCCGCCAGGGCGAGGTTCTGGCCGTTCACTGGCACCCGGAATTTATTCCCATGGATTTGATCCTTCAAAGAATCCAGGCCATGTTTCCCAAGCGGGGCGAAGAATTGATCATCCCCACCCAGCATAACGTATTGATGCAACACGGACTTTACACCGGTGTTGAAGTGGATTGCTTTTCCAGGGGCTTTAATCAGAAGGTGCAGCTTCTGATTCACTTCAGAAACGAAAACCTTGAGCAGGCAGATGTCTTTAAATCCATGCTGGCGCATACCTTTCAATACCGCTCAGGCCAGTTGTTTGATTTTATCCATTCCATCACCCGGCCGGTTGAGGAACGCATTGCACCGGCTGCGGCTGAAACCGGTTCAGGAAAAGAGATTGTTGAATTTGTAAGAATATATGTAAAAAAAATTGAAACCCTGCTGGAACGTCATGAATCCGAACTGCCCGAAGACGCAGTAAAAAATAAACTGCTTCGGGATTTTTTCGATCAGCTGCGGCCGGTTTACGGCGATCGCGTCATCAGCCGGGCCCAGACCTTTTTAAAGGCGGTCAAGCAGCTTGTCAAAGCCCATTTCCCCACCCGGTACTTTTACCGGACCAGTGAAATCATTGAAGAAGCCCGTGCCCTGGGAGGCGGCATTGTTATCCCGCATCCCGAACAGTTCTGGCCCATTTTGCTGGCCGGCTATGATGTCGACGGCATTGAGGTCTGGAACCCGCAATCCAGAAGATACACGGAATTTTTAATCTCTGTTTTAAATGAGAAAAACCAGAGGCGCAGGCACGGAGAAATTCCGCTGCTGATTTTTATGGGCGACGATACCCACATGGGAGAAAAACGCAAAAAGCCGGAGCTTCAGGATCCGGATAAAGCCAGGCGCGAAATCGGCCTGCAGCCGGCTTGGGATGACTTAAAGATTCGAAAGCAGCTGATTTTTGCCAACACAAGCCGCAGAAAAGTGATCCGCGAATATATTCAACGTCTGGCCGGATAACTTTTCATAGTCCTGCCGCCGTTTCAAGGAGAGCATGCCATGGCTGATGAACACAGATTTGAATACGAATCCCTGCAAGACAACAAATCCATACAGTATTTTTTGCAGTCCCTGCTGGAAGGCTTTGAAAAAGGACGGATTTCTTTGTCAACCGAAGACAAAGAAATTCATTTATATCCAAATGCCCTGCTGAAATTCAAGGTAAAAGCCAGAAAAAAACCGGGCGCTGCAAACCAGCTGCAAATCAAGATTTCCTGGAAAGAATCCAGGGAAAACAAAGACGATCCGCAACAAACCATACGGATCATAAGCTGATGCAAACACTTGAAGGACTGGATGAAAATCTGCGGTTTCTAATCGTTGAAACCGAAAATCAGGTCCGGTCGATACGGACTTTTCTTGGACGACCGTCCCGGAAAGCCTATGAAAAGGTTATCTCCAAAGATGATTATATTGATAATCTAAAAACAGTTATTGAAAACAAGTGCTTTACCACGATCCACAGCCGGCAGCCGGGCAAAAAAGAAATCAATAAAATCCGCTCCATCCAGACCATCGCGGTCAATCTGGAACGGATGGCGGATTTTTGCGTCAATATCGCCCGGCAAACAGGCTACCTGGATGATCCGGCCGTAATGAGTCAATACGAATATGGATCTGCTTTTAAGCAAATCGAGCAGAGCTTAAACCGGATTCTGCCTGTTTTTTATTCCGCTGATCTTTCCGGGGCGCTTTCTATCTGCAAAACTGAATATGGTCTTGATGAAATCTACAAAAACCGTTTCGAACGGATCATGGGCGAACTGCAGTCCGGCGGCGACGCCCATCGACTGATCACAGTTCTGTTTATTTTCCGGTATCTGGAACGGATCGGCGATTCCATGCTCAATGTTGGAGAGGCCCTGATTTTCAATATTCTGGGAGAACGGATCAAAATCGAGCAGTTTGAAGCCCTCCAAACCACCCTTTCCAAATCCGGTTTCAAGGAATCAATTGGTGAGATTGACTTCCAGTATATATGGGGAACGCGCTCGGGCTGCCGCATCGGCAGGGTGGGCCAAAACAGCTCTGCATCAATGGCAGAAGCCCAGGGAAGCATCTTTAAGGAAGGCGCAAAAACAAAAATTGCCCGGGAAAAAGAAAGTCTTGAAAGGTGGAACCAGACCTTTCCGGGGGTGACGGCCCGGATCTACGGCTATAATGAAGAAAACGACAGCGCTTCGATGCTTGTGGAGTTTCTGCCCGGCTGCACCCTGGATGAATGCATCCTGGCCACAGATGAGGAAATGTTGCAAAATGCGCTTTTTCTGTTCCATCAAACCATTCTGGAGGTCTGGGAGACAAGCCGGAGAGATTGCGCTGTTGAAACCGACTATATGGATCAGATCAGCAGTCGGTGGGAATCCATTTTGCGCCTGCATCCGGATTTCTGCAGAAAGTCCTGCAGGATCAACAACAAAACCATTGACTCCACACAAGCGCTTCTCGACGGGTGCCGGCATGTTGAAGCAGAAGTCAAAGCGCCTTTTACTGTGCTTATCCACGGCGATTTAAACACCAATAACGTGGTCTATGATCATCAGCGCCAGCGGGTGTATTTTATAGATCTCAACCGGTCCCGGGATTTCGACTATATCCAGGACGTGTCCGTATTTCTGGTATCCAACTTTCGTCTGCCCGTATTTGAGACAAATTTCAGGGCGCGGATATACCGGATCATGGAAGGATTTCTTCGACATTCCGCGGATTTTGCCGCAAAATACAACGATCACACATTTGATGTCCGCATGGCCCTGGCCCTGGCCCGGTCCTTTTATACATCCACCCGTTTTGAGACCAATTATTCTTTTGCCAGGGAAATGTTTCTGCGGGCACATCTTTTAATGGAAAAAGTCATTCAACATCCGCCGCGGCCCTGGGAGGAATTCCAGCTTCCTGTCCATGTGCTGGACCTGTAATGTTTAAAATTCAAAGGATGAAAACAAATGACAAAAATTGCGGTGGTGGGGACCAAAAACGGGTGGTCCTCTGAAAAACTCGCAGATACGGTTTCAGAAATCACGGGCAGCCGATTCCTTATCGAAATGGACCAGGTCTGGCTGGACCTGGAGCAACAGCGGGTTTGGGCAAAAGATGCGGATCTGATGGACATGGACGCCATCATGATTAAAAAAGTGGGCAGCCGTTACTCACCAGACCTTCTGGATCGGCTGGAAATACTGCGTTATATTTACAATGCCGGTGTCCCGGTTTTTTCATCCCCCGAGCGGCTCATTCGGGTGGTCGACCGGTTAAGCTGCACAGTGACCATGAAAAGCGCAAAAATTCCAATGCCGCCAACCACAATCACCGAAGATATCGAAGCAGCTCTAAGGGCTGTAAATGCCTATGGTCTTGCGGTTATCAAACCCCTTTACACCTCCAAGGCCCGGGGCATGCTTCTTCTGGAAAGCGGACCGGATGCGGCATCAGCCCTTGAAGCCTATCAAAAAGACCATAGCGTTTTCTATATCCAGAAAAAAATTCACATAAAGGAACACGACCTGGGCATTGCTTTTTTGGGGGGACAATATCTGACCACCTATGCCAGAAAAAAAAACAATGACGCCTGGAATACAACCACCCGCTCAGGGGGAACATATGCGGCTGTGGATCCGGCCGATGATGTCATCGCCCTGGCGGAAAAAGCCCAGGCGCTGTTCGGCCTGGATTTCACCTGCGTTGACATTGCCCTGACAGAAAACGGCCCCCTGGTGTTTGAAGTGTCTGCATTCGGAGGCTTCCGGGGCATTCAGGAAACCCGGGACATTGACCCGGCAAGACTTTATGCAGAATATGTTATAGACAGGATTGATCATGCGCATTGATGAGCCGACACCTGAAGCCATTGCCGGAAAAATCCGCCGGCATCTGCCGACCCCGTACCAAATTCAAATCGGCATGGATGACTGCGTGATTACCGTTTCCGCAAACGAGCAAAGGATTACCGGGTATCTAAAAGACTATTTAAGCCCGTTTCTTGTTGAAGACAAAGCTGCCGCCAACATCCATATCACTGTTCATCAGTGCCCTGCCCCGGAAATCCGCCACAGCCTGACAAAACACATACCCGAGCCGGGCAAAGCCAGAATCAAAGAAGCCTTTGCCGAAATCACCAACGGCAGGATTGTCAAAAAGCTGCAAACCGGCATGGTATTCGTATTCGGCGGCGGAGTTCACCTGGCCGCAGGTCCATGCATGGAAAATATCAATCAGGTCATCAACTTTATCAACAATCGGTTTATTGAATCCAAACTTGACCAGGGCGGCCTGCTTGCCCATGCAGCAGGCGTTTGCCTTCAGAATACAGGCCTTGCACTGGCGGGTTTTTCCGGAACCGGAAAATCAAGCCTGGCGCTCAAGATCGTCAGCCGGGGGGCGGATTTTACCAGCAATGACAGGCTGATTCTGATGAAAACCAAAAACGGCTCCCATATGATTGGGGTTGCCAAACATCCCCGTGTCAACCCCGGCACGCTTTTAAACAACGCCGATCTTGCCGGAATTCTTCCGGCGGCTGAAACAGCGCGCTACGGCCGCATGGATACGCAGGATTTGTGGGCCGTGGATGAAAAATATGATGTGCGGATACAAGATGTTTTTGTAAAAAGCCGTTTTGTATTAAAAGCACCACTAAGCGCCCTGGTGATATTAAACTGGAAGCTTTCCAACGCCCCGGCCGATATCCGGGCGGTGGACCCGGCCAATCGGCCGGATCTGCTGCCGGCCCTGATAAAAGCACCCGGGGTTTTTTACCTTTCGGAAAATTACCGGGTTGGAGCAACAAACCCGCAGCCGGAATATATTCAGGCTTTATCCTCCTGTGATGTTTTTGAGATCAGCGGTGGAGTCGATTTTGAGTACGCGGCAGACTTCTTCATGCAATACTTGGGCGCCGGCAAAGCGGAACTTCGGAAGGCAAAATGAAACAGACGGAAATTTCACCCGTATATTTTGAAATCAACCGAAGGGCCCGACTGCCTGACCCGGTCAGACTGGCCAGGTATGAGAAACTGCCGGATCTGGGCCCCAGGCTGCTTTTTTTCAGCGGCGGCACGGCGCTGCGGGAGTTAAGTGCACAACTCATCGGCTATACCCACAACTCCATTCACATTATTACGCCTTTTGATTCCGGCGGCAGTTCTGCAGAACTTCGAAGGGTCTTTCACATGCCGGCTGTGGGAGACATCCGCAACAGACTCATGGCCCTGGCAGATCAGGGAATCCACGGCAATCATGCAATATTTGCGCTTTTCAGCCACCGGCTGCCCCAAAAAGCCTCCCGTGATGCACTGCTTGAAGATCTCTCGCGCATGGCCAGGGGAAAGCACCCCCTGGTTCACCAGGTTCCTGATCCCATGCGAAAACTGATCCGAAACCACCTGTTCTCTTTTCTGGAAAGCATGCCCCAATCCTTTGATTTACGGGGCGCCAGCATCGGCAACCTGATTCTCGCCGCCGGCTATCTCAACAACAGGCGGCTTCTGGATCCGGTCATTTATTTGTTTTCCATGCTGGTAAAGGTCCGGGGAACCGTTCGTCCGGTGGTCAACAAGCATCGGCACCTGGTGGCGGAGCTGGACTCCGGCGAAATCATGGCAGGCCAGCACAGGTTCACGGGAAAACAGGACGCGCCGGTCAATAAGGCAATCCGCCGCATCTATCTGTCAAGCAGTAAAAATGACCCCCGGCCTGAAGAAATCAAAATCCGAAACAAGATGAAGGAGTTGATCCGGTCTGCAGAGATCATCTGCTATCCCATGGGCAGTTTTTATTCAAGCCTGGTTGCCAACCTGCTGCCAAGAGGCGTGAGCGAAACTATCAGCCGGGTCAGATGCCCCAAGATTTATGTCCCCAACACCTATCCGGACCCCGAATCCTGCGGCTTAACGCCCACCAGTCAGACCGAAATTCTGCTATCCTATTTAAAGGCCGATGACCCTGATGGCATTGAAAATACGCAGGTGCTTGATGCCGTGCTGGTGGACCGGAAAAACGGCCGGTACACTGCCCCTGTGGATGAAAAAAAACTCAATCAAATAAAGGTCCGTGTCATTGATTATCCCCTGGTCAGCCCCGAGAGCTTTCCGGCTGTGGATGCCGGCCGGCTGGCCAGGTGCCTGCTTTCACTGACATGACTGAAAACAACCAAAACCCAGAAGGAGGTGTATCATGAAAAAAGACAAAATCACCCAGCATCAGAGAGCAGAACGCCAGGAAGTCGTCGGATATCTGGAAGATTTGCTCAATTCCCTGCGCAGCGGGAAAATTGTGGTTGAACAAAACGGCCATTTTATTTCCCTGAACCTGCCGGAAACCCTGGAAATCGAAATAGAAGCCAGGCAGAAAAAAGAAAAAGGTTCCTTTTCCATTGAAATTTCCTGGAAGGAACCGGAAGCTTATGATGAACCGGCAAAAATCCGGATATCCACTGAAGAACCGGCAAATCCTGAAACAGAAGCATCCGAAGAACCTGATCAGCAATAAGTCGTGAGGGGCCGGGCGTTTCGCTCACAACGAACAGAGACACCGGCCCCCATGACAATTTGCAAAAACCCGCCGGGGCTTCAATTCCAGGTCATGCAGAAACCGTCGGCCATAATCAGGCTGATTTTGAGCTGAATGCTACCGATAGGTGAAAATAAAAGCTTTTGATTTGTATTGAATTTTTCAGAAACCTGTCACCCAAATGTCACCCAATGGATATAAGATCTGAGACAAACAAAAAAAGGGGATTGCCTATGGGTCTGCCGGAAAAACTGTTTGTTCTCGACACCAACGTGATCCTTCATGACAGTTCCTGTATCCGCCATTTTCAAGAACATGATATCATTCTTCCCATTTCCGTTCTCGAAGAGCTGGATCAGTTTAAAAAAGGCAATGAGGTTCTCAATTTTCATGCAAGGCAATTTCTGCGGACCCTGGATCTTGTCAGCGGGGATAAACTGTTTAACGGGGGTGTGCGCCTTGCACCGGAGGCCGGCAGGATTTCGGTGAAACTGGAGCAGGAACTGCATCCTGATCTGGCCTTGAATTTTGCCAGCCACAAGCATGACCATCGCATTTTAAACACCGCCTATCACCTGTCCAAGCAAAAGCCCGTCAAGTCGGTGATCCTGGTGACAAAAGATGTCAACCTGCGGATGAAAGCCAAGGCAGTGGGCCTGATGGCCCAGGATTATACCAGCGATCATGTCCGGGATATCAACAGCCTTTATACAGGCAAACGGGTGATTGAAAATCTTTCCCGGGAAGTGATCGACCGGTTGTATCAGCCGCCTTTTGAAGTGACGTTTTCAACCCGGCAAGTTACTCCGCCGCTGATGTGCAATGAATATCTGATTCTTCGAAACGGGAAAAAATCGGCCCTGGCTTCATATGATCCGGTTGTGGAAATGCTGCGGCGGGTCAATAAGAAAAGGGCTTATGGTATTTTTCCGAGAAACGCAGAGCAGACATTTGCACTAAATGCCCTGCTGGATCCAGACATTCATCTGGTCAGTATCACCGGCAAAGCCGGCACCGGCAAAACGCTGCTTGCCCTGGCCGCAGCCCTGGATGTAAAAAGATTCTATCGCCAGATTTTCATAGCCAGGCCGATCGTGCCCCTGAGCAACCGGGACATGGGGTATCTGCCGGGGGATATCCCGGCCAAGCTTGATCCCTATATACAGCCGCTGTATGATAATCTTTCCGTGATCCAAAACCAGTTTTGCGAAAGTGAGAGCTCCCATCAGCAAATCACCCGGATGCTGGAAGCCCACAAGCTAGTCATTTCCCCTCTTTCCTATATCCGGGGCAGAAGCCTGGTAAAAATTTTTTTTATCGTTGATGAAGCCCAGAATCTGACCCCCCATGAAATCAAAACCATTATCACGCGCTGCGGCGAAGGAACCAAGATAGTCTTTACCGGTGATATCCACCAGATCGACCATCCTTACCTGGACACTCTTTCAAACGGGCTGAGCCACCTGATCGAAAAAATGCAGGGCCAGAAGCGCTATGCGCATATCTGCCTTGAAAAAGGGGAACGCTCTGAGCTGGCTGACCTGGCCAGCGATCTCCTTTAGGCCGCCGGGACCGGTCCGGGTTATCTGCCTTGCTGCACAAATGTCATGTAATCGACTTTTTTTTGCAATGCGTCGATGTTACTGAAAAATCAAATTTAAACCGCAACACACCGGAAATTTCACATGGTTTTGTTTGTACTGGTAATGATAATCATGGTTTTGTTTTTATATGGGCTTCGAATCTGGCTGCTGTACTCCCGGAAGTCTCACCCGAATGCGGAACTGCTGATTTCCGAGCTTGAAAAGATTTGCCATTGAGAAGATGCCACCCCGGCAACGGGACACTGAGGTGGTTTTCAGCATCCGGGACCAGGACCCGTGTATTGCCCCGACACACAGGAAGCGTAACCCGGCCCGGATGACGGGTGGCGGCGGCCGTCGCCAGGGGGCGAAGCTCAAAGGGCAGCGGAAAGCAGCGGAAAGAAGACGGAGGGCTGAAGGCTTCAGCCTTTTTTCCCAGGAGCCGGGAGATCAAAAAATTCTGCCAAAGTCGGGCTGACCACTGACTAGAGGCCGCAGGCTTTTAACAGCGCGCGGCGCTCGGCATCGGTCAAGTGGCGCCACTTGCCGGGCGGCAGATTTTTGATTCGAATCGGCCCCATGCGCACGCGGTGCAGGCCCGTGACTTTGTAGCCCAGCGTTTCTGCCATCCTGCGGATCTGGCGGTTGCGGCCTTCCTTTAAAACAATGCAAAACCGGTTTTTTGATTTGCGCGAGACCTTTGCCGGCCTGGTAACACCGTCAGACAGCTCCACGCCTTTTTCAAGAGCCTCCAGGTCACGATCTTCCACGGGCCGGTCTGTTTCAACCAGGTATTCTTTTTCATGGTCAAACGAGGGGTGGGCAAGACGGTTATGGATCCGTCCGTCGCTGGTCAAAAGAATCAGCCCCGTGGAATCCCGGTCCAGCCGACCAACCGGAAACACCCGCCGGTCAACCTCCACCAGGTCAAGCACTATCTTTCGCCCGGGCTGGCTGCAGGTGGAAAGATAGCCCGCCGGCTTGTTAAGCTTTATATACAGGTTTTCTTGTTCAGGCCTGACCCTTTTTTCTGACACCTCAACAACATCTTTTTGAGGATCCACGGTAGTGCCGAGCTGAATGACAGTTTTTCCGTTTACCCTTACCAGGCCTTGCCGGATATATTGCTCCCCCTTTCTCCTGGAGCACACCCCTGAATCTGCCAGATATTTCTGAAGTCTTACCCGCCGGCTTTGATCTTTTGGCATGGCTAGCTTCGGTAATCCGCGTTGATCTTTACGTAATCCAGGGAAAGATCGCAGGTCAGCACAGAGGCCGCGCCATGCCCGGCCTTGATATCTATTAAAACAGAAAACTCGTTTTTTCGCATCACTTCGGCTGCTAAAGCCTCTGCTCCAGCGCCGCAGCCCTGTCCGTTCTCAACCGTTTTTACCCCGCCGAAGCTTATATCAACCGTTTCAGGATCAAATTTTACACCCGTTCTGCCCAGAGCGGCCATAATGCGTCCCCAGTTGGCATCCTCGCCAAAAAAAGCAGTCTTGACCAGATTCGAGTTTGCCACTGTATCGGCCATTTGCCTTGCCTCTTTGTCAGAGGAGGCGTTTGCAACCTTTATCTCAACGCACTTGGTGGCGCCCTCCCCGTCTGCCACGATCATTTTTGCAAGCTCTTCAAACATTTCCGTAAGAATATTGGCAAATGCCCTCTTTTCCTCCGGGGTTTTTACCACGGCATCTGATCGGCCGTTTGCCAGGACCAGAACAGTGTCATTCGTGCTGGTATCCCCGTCTATAGTAATGCGGTTAAAGGAACGTTCATTTGCGTAATAAAGGGCCTTTTGAAGAGCAACGGAATCAATGGCAAGATCAGTACACGCAAAACAAAGCATGGTTGCCATATCGGGGCTTATCATGCCTGCACCCTTGGCAATTGCAGCTATACTGTAAGTTTCCCCCCTGATCTGCTCCTGCCGGACGATGTATTTGGGCCTGGTATCAGTTGTCATTATTGCTTCTGCGGCTGATTGAAATCCGTCAGGATCAAGAGCAGACACAAGTTCTGGCATAAAGGACTCTATAGCATCTATCTGCAGTGGCATCCCTATTACCCCTGTGGAAGCTGCCATTACATGCCGCTGGTCAATATCAAGGGCTTCTGCCGCGGCCCTGGTCATTAAAACAGCGTCCTCCATGCCTTTTTCCCCGGTGCAGCAATTAGCATTTCCGCTGTTTGCAATTATTGCTTTGCACACTCCTTCTGTCAGACGCTGTTTGTCAAGCACCACGGGCGCTGCCTGAACACGGTTGCTTGTAAATACTCCGGCAACTGCGGCCAGGCTTTCAGATACTATAAGGGCCAGGTCCTTTTTACCGTTTTTCTTGATCCCGGCCGATACAGCCGATGCCTTGAATCCTTTAACCATTTGCGCTATATCTCCTCCATATTAACTGAAATTCAAAAAATCCCGGATTGCAAAATAAATCATGAAAAACTTCAAACTGACAATCGAGTACGACGGCACGGATTTTAACGGATGGCAGATCCAAAAAACCGGCCGCACGGTGCAGGGCGCAATAGAGGCGGCTCTGAATGTAATGACCCGGCAAAAAATAAGGGTCACAGGCTCTGGCCGCACTGACGCCGGCGTGCACGCCCTTGGCCAAACCGCCCATTTCAAATGCAACACCCGGCTTGCTGCAAAAGATTTTTTCTCCGGGTTAAACAGCCTGCTGCCGGCAGATATCGTAATCCATGCCTGCGAGCAGGCATCTGCGGAATTCCATGCTCAGTACAACGCCAGAAGGAAAACCTATCACTACAATATATTAAACCGCCCCATGGCTGCCGCTGTGGGCAGACAGTACGCATGGCACATCCAGAACCCTCTTGATACTGAGTCCATGCAACAGGCTGCAGACAGCCTTGTCGGCACCCATGATTTTTCAGCATTTGAAAACACCGGTTCGCCCAGATCGGATTCCGTGCGTACAGTGTATTCTGCAAGTTTCATAAAGCCGGCAGACGACGAAAATATTTGTTTTGAAATTTCCGCCAACGGGTTTCTACGCTATATGGTGCGAAACATAGTGGGCACCCTTGTACTGGTTGGTCATTCAAAAATAACTCCGCATGAATTTGCCGCTGTAAAAAACTGCCTTGACCGCAGCCGGGCTGGGCCTACAGCCCCGCCTCACGGACTTTTTTTGATGTCTGTAACCTATTGAGTCATTTCAGGCGGACGATGATTCTCCCATTTCGCTGTTTCTTAAGCGCCGGACCTGACGGTTGTAAAACGCGATCAGATCCCTGCGGTGCAGCATGCCAAGAAGCACCTTCTCGTCATCTTCTGAAACCACCGGCAGACTGTCAATATTCTTGACCGTCATTTTCTGGAGCACGGAGTTTAAATCTTCAGACGCAGTGGTGGAGATCACTTCAGTAGTGGCAATATCGCGCATTACCACCAGGTGTTCGATATCCGGGGCAAAAAGCACGCTTCTTACATCCGTACTGGAAAAGATCCCCATCATACGTCCATCTTCGTCCATTACCGGAAAATAATGCTGTTTTGTCCTTGAGAAAAACTCCTTGAAGGCCTGAAACGGCATATGCTCGGGTATGGACTCCACTTTGCGCACAAGAGGCATAAGATCCCTTACTTTTATCAACTGGAGCACGTCCACCATGAATTCGCCGGCATGCGCCGGAGAGGCAACCCTGCTTTTGACCTGTTTCTGATAAATCCCCCAGCGCCGGGCTGTAACATAGCATATGGAACATACAAAAAGGCTGGGCAATAGCAGCTCATAGGAATTTGTCATTTCACTTACAAATATGATCGTTGATATGGGGGCATTTGACACTGCAGTGAAAAAACCGGCCATTCCCACCACCACAAAAGCCCCGGGACTGGTTACAATGCCCGGAATAAACTGGTGGAAAAGCTTTCCCACCACTCCTCCCATGGCGCCGCCGATTACAACCGAAGGCCCGAATACCCCCCCGCTGCCCCCGGAGCCGATTGTAAATGAGGTGGTTAAGATCTTTCCCAGGGCCAGGGCCAGAAGAACCGAGATGGCAAGCTCATTGAAAATAGCCTGCTGTGCGTATCCATAGCCAAATGCCAGAGTGGAGGGTATATAAAAACCTATCATACCTGTTAACATGCCGCCTATTGCCGGCTTGAAATGATTCGGTATTTTAATCGCCCGAAACAGATCGCCTACGCCGTAAAACGACTTTACATATACAAAACTCAAACCCGCCAGCACCAGGGCCAGCACAATATAAGGACCCAGTTCGAGCGGGTTTTGAAATTTAAACTCAGGGGAATCAAACAATGTGCCCCAGCCGTAGACAAGGCTGAAAAGGCAATATGCCACCACCGACGAAATCCCGGCGGGTATTATCACCTCTGATTCAAAATCCGGATCGCTGTAAAGAACCTCCGAGGCAAACAATGCGCCAGCCAGCGGAGCCCGGAAAATACTTCCAACCCCTGCACCAATGCCCGCTGCCAGCATGATGCGGCGCTCTCTTGCAGAAAGTCCCAGTTTTGTAGCCATAAAAGAACCGAAGCCGGCGCCTATCTGGGCAATAGGCCCTTCTCTTCCACCCGACCCCCCTGTAGTAAGTGTAATTGCAGAAGCAATGGTTTTGACAATCGGTACCCTGGAGCGCATAAAGCCGCCCTTTTCATGATACGCCTCGATTGCCGCATCGGTTCCGTGCCCTTCGGCCTCGGGAGCAAATCTGTATACTATCCAGCCGCTTAAAAGCCCTCCTGCTGCCGGCAGAAACAAAAGAATCCAACGGTTAAATTCCCTGGCCGTGGGGACGAGTATATGCTGTTCGCCCGCAGGAGCAGGAGGGCGGTATCCCGCCATCCAGTCCATGAACACATGGGAACCAAGCTGACACAGATACTGGAATATAACCGATCCCGTACCCGCAATAATGCCGATCAAAACAAAAAACAGGCTCCATTTGCCGGCCCGGGCAATATTGACCGTACGAATCCTTTGTTTTAAAATTACCGGCAGCTGCCTGATACGGTTTTTTTGCGCCAATTTATCTTCTTTCCGGCAATATGGCCCTGGTAATGAAAAACGCCCTCCCCTGAGGAAAAATCAATGATAACTCGTCAAGCTTCAGCTAAGGTCCTGTACGCCCTGGTAGACGATATCAAACAGAATTTTTATTTCGCTTTCCTCAAGGCATGAAAATGCCGCGCGCAGATCATGCTCGCCCAGGGCGATCAAACCGACCCCGTAGTTGTCCAGCAAATGAACCCTCAGCTCTTCGGCCTTTACCGATTTGAGCCGTATGCACATGAAATAACCGGAATTAAACGGATACACATCCCAGGCAGAAGCATATTTGGGGTCCTGCAAAACTGATTTTACGGTTTCGGCCCTGGTCCGTAACAGTTCAAACTTGGATTGCCTTTCAGCCTGATAGTTTTTATCCTGCATGGATCTTAAAACAATTGACTGGCTCAAATGCGAGCTATTGGAAATATTGCCGCGTATGCACCCGGCTGTCTTGCGCTCCAGGGCGTCATAAACAGACGCAGCATCACCTTCCACGGCCGCCCCGTAGGTTATAAACCCCACGCGCAGCCCCCAGACGTAATTCTCCTTTGTGGCGCCGTCGAGCTTTACAGCCAGCAGCCTGGGATGGGATTGGCATAATCTGGCAAAGACCGACTCAGCAAGCACGCCTTCTTCATAGAACAGACCGAAGTAGGCGTCATCGCAGGCAACAATCACATTGGTGCCTGCTTCTGCAATAGCTGCAAGTTCCTTAACAATCCTGTCCCCCTCGGATTCAGTTACCGTGTATCCGGTTGGATTGTGTGGGAAGTTAAGCAGCACGATTATTTTTTTACTGTTTTCAGCCTCTTTTTTTGCACAGTCAGTCAAAGCCTCTACATTGTAGCCCCCGCCTGAGGTAAAGATTGGATAGTGACTTATGCGTACTTTCTTTCGCACGTTAAAGATCATATTGTAGTTGCCCCACATCATGTCAGGGGCGATGACCACGTCTCCGGCATCAGTCCAGACATCGGCCAATATGCTGATTGCATGCGTTATTCCATTTGTAACCACCGGCAGGCTTACTTCTTTGCCTGTAAGGGATGGATTTTTTTCAAAAAGCGATTCCCGCCACTGCTGGCGAAGCCCGGGAATGCCGAATGACGGTGCATATGTCACAGACTCCTCGGGTAACAACCCGGCAATAGAGCTCATCACTGAAGGAAGCACCATTGCGCCGCCTTCCTGCTTTGCTATGCCTATGGTGGCATTTAGCCTGGTGGCCTTTTCCTTGGCCTCGGCACTCTGCGACAATATGCCCTTGGGGAAAAACAGGTTTCTGCCAACATCTGAGAGCATTTCCATCAGATGCGGACTTTCCTTGGAAATCACCTCATTTAACTGCTCGGCAATGGGATTCATAATCAATAATCCTTTCTGTTCTTTTACTGAAATCACTTAATTTACACAAATTCATAATTTCTCCAATTCTGCGCCAACTGTCAAGAGTTATAAATTCCATATAAACTTGTTGAATTTTTAAGGCTGAAAAATTACAAATAGAACCATCTGTAACACAGCAGCTTGATATTACCTTTTAAATACGCGGCCCCGGGTCAATCCGCACAGAAAAAAAGCGTTTGGAATATGTCAAATCCAATGATTTTGGTCTATATTTTATGCAGCCTGCTTGGCGCGGCTATTATAATTATCCTGCCGAAAAAAATCACCAAACGGATCAGAAAAAATGCCCGAAAAAAGCTCAATGCCTGCTGGTCCATCGGGTATTTGCGCCTGACAAAACCGTTTGAGCTCGATCTTACTGAAGAGATCCCCGCATATAACAAGTTTAATATCGGCGTACCCGCAGAAACCCTGGCAGATCCTTTTGTAATAAACTCCGGGAACAACGGGGTTTACCTGTTTCATGAAGTCGTCTTCACAGGAGAATCCCTGGGCAAAATTGCCGTATCAGCACTTGATGCGGAAAACAACCAATGGGAGTATAAAGGCGTTATAATAGATGAACCCTTTCACCTTTCATATCCTTACGTATTTTACGCGGCCGGCGGCTATTACATGATCCCGGAAACCAAGGCGGCAAAATCGGTACGCCTGTATAAGGCGATCAACTTCCCAATGAAATGGCGGTTTGTCAAATCTATCATAAAAAACCGTAAACTCGTCGATCCAAGCATCGTCTGCTTTGAAGGGAAATATTATCTATTTGCCAACAGAAAAAAACGGCTTTATTTATACCATGCAAATAATCTGACGGGACCGTGGTTCCAGCATCGGAAATCACCGGTACGATGGGGCAATTACTCCAGATGCGCCGGCAGGATCATTGAATACAAGGGCGAGATATTCCGGCCCGCCCAGGAACTGTCAAAAGGCTACGGCAACAGTATGCGGTTTTTCAGAATTCTGAGGCTCTCGGATAAAGACTACAGAGAAGAGCCTGCCGGCAGAGCTGACTTTCTGCACCCTTTCGGAAATACGTGGGCCAGGTTCGGCATGCATCATTACGATGTACTAAAACTCGCAGATAATGACTATTTTGCAGTATTTGACGGAAAAGGTGTTCCTGTTTTAAAGGTAAAAAATTGATTACTAAAGTAAAAAACATTTGAAAGTTTCCAGCCTTTCTACTATATGCTGACTTTTTCGGGACATCGATAAAATAACACCTCTGAAAACTCGATGCTGTGGGATTTAAACCTATGCAAATTGCAGCAAATTCATTGCTCTTTGTCTTTCCCGTGCTGGCCAGCCTGGTAGAGCATGCCAGCAGCACCCTGCTGGCCCTGATGACGCTTCTGGGCATTTATCAATGGATCCGCAGTAAAGAAAAAATCAAATTCAGCCGGGATGAAAAGCTGGTCTTATACAGCTTTTTGATTTACCCGATTGTATGTGTCAGCTTTATCCTTATACACGGGCTGTTTTTACCCGGCTACCAGGCCGAATGGGACCATGGCCATGAAATCCGGATGATTGCGTTCATACCGCTTTACTATCTTTTTTTAAAAACAGCTCTCAGGGCTAAGGCTTTCTGGTTTGGCATATCTTTGGGAGCAATTATTAACGGGATTTATGCCTGTATTTATATCTATCTGCTGGATGCCGGTACGCGGGCGTCCGGCGGCTACCATCCGATCGCCTTCGGCGATGCCTCTATTGCCCTGGGGTTTATGAGCATAGCCGGACTTCAGCACTTCCACCAAAAGCACAAGCTGATGACCCTGATCCCGTTGTCTGCTTTTGTCCTGGGCCTTATGGCAGCATTTCTTTCAGGTACAAAAGGAGCATTAATAGCAGCCCCCCTGCTGATACTTGTTCTTCTGATTCAAGTCGGAAGCCATCCGAAACGATGGACAATAAGGGCGGCCGCAGTTACAGCTTTGATCATAATAAGTCTGGGCGGCTATTTTATGCCCGGCTCTCCGATGGATGATCGCATCCATGAGGGCATTGAACGGACCATGGCTTATTTCGGAGACGGGCAAACAGATGCGGAGCCTGAAAAACGCTTAAAAATGTGGTCTGTTGCATTATCTATTATCAGAGATAATCCCTGGATGGGCCTGGGCAAGGAAGGCTACCATCAGGTTGTAAAAGACAGGGCTCATAGTGATCCGGAAATCACGGATATACTCAAATACGGGACCCCCCACAACATGTATCTGACAAACATGACCTCCTTTGGAATCGCAGGCCTTATCGTTCTACTGGCCGTATTTATTGCCCCGGCTGCGGTTTTCATCAAGTGGTTGCGCCGGGACGAAAAAACAAGGCCCTTTGCCTATGCCGGAATTATAGCAATAGCCGCCTATATGCAGTTTGCGCTTACAGAATCGATTTTTGCAAGAAACATTAACATCTCGTTTTATCTCATCCTCACTGCATCGGCTCTGGCCCTGTGCAGACTGAAAAAAAACGCCGCCGGGACCGGGCAATGAAAAGCTACAGGGTTCTTTGCCTTACAGACCAAAGCGATCTGCCGGAAACAGAACTTTTTATCCGCCTTAAAAAAGCAGGCGTGGATATCGAGGTTGCCTGCAATCCAAAAGGACGAAATTTCGCCCGCATCAACGACTCGGATGTTTCCGTTCACGAGCTGACCGCTGTGAGCCGGTTTTCACCCAAATCCATACAAAAAATCCGAAAAATTCTTAATCAGCAAAACTATGACATCCTTTACTGCTTTAACAACAAAGCTGCCTCAAACCTGCTGCTGGCAACAAGGGGCGAAAAAAAATATAAAATCATTACCTACAGGGGTACTGTCGGAAATATAAGCTTTCTGTCGCCCGCCTCCTGGACTACCCACTTAAACCCGCGCGTCAGCCGGATCGTATGCGTATCTGAAGCGGTCCGCCGTCACCTGATCAACATGCGGTTTCTGGGATTGAAAATCTCCCCGGAGCGTGCAGTAACCATATACAAGGGCCACGACCCTGCCTGGTATCAAAGCAGGCCGATAGATCTGCCGGGTGAGTTTAATATTCCTGACAATGCATTTGTGGTAGGGTTTGCAGGGCGAAACAGGCCTCACAAGGGCATTGATTATCTTATCGGCGCGACCCGTTATCTTCCGGCAGATGAAGATATCCACTTCCTTCTGCTCGGCAGGCTTGCAGGAGATAAATTGCTGCAAAAAAAAATCGCGCAAAGCCCTTATAAGAACCGGATTCACCTGGCCGGATTCCGCGATGACGCTCCAGCTGTTTTTGCGGCATGCGATGCCTTTGTAATGCCTTCAACAAAAAGGGAAGGCTTATCGCGTGCCGTGATTGAAGCCATGGTTCAGGCCACCCCGCCGATTGTGACAAATGTGGGAGGACTGCCTGAACTTGTTCTACATAATCAAAGCGGCATTGTGGTCCCGCCTGAAGATGCAGGCGCAATTGCGCGCGCAATCCTGAAACTCTTTACCGACCCGGAGGGAAAAAAGCTGTTGGGAGTAAATGCCCGGCAGCGGATTGAAGATCATTTCCACATTGATCAAACTGTAGCACAAACCCGCAGCCTGTTTGAAAGCCTGATAAACTAACAAAGCCCTGCGGCCGGGCGGATCAATGCATCCGGTAATATCCAAGCTTTTTCCGGATTTTTATCTTTCGCAACAAATTCAAAGGCCTGGCTTTCAGCTCCCCGGTGCCGCCCGTAATCAGCCGGTCTGCTGTGGCAAGAACGCGCTCGCTGCTGCGGCCGTCCCTGTGAGGATGGAGCCGGCAGGCAAATTCATTTACTGCGCTCATAAGGTCTTTTGGATACGCAAGCGCATGCGCCAATGCTGTTTCTATATCTGCGGCATTGCTGACATCGATTAAGCAGGAAACCGGCTTTCGGCTCCGGTAGGTAACCACAGGTTTGCCTATCAGCATAAACTCCAGCATTATTGACGAAGTATCACAAAGCATTACATCCGCAGTTTTCAAAAGCGGCCATATTTCTTCGTGGCTTTCGTAAAATGACAGGTTTGGCCCGGCCAGATTTCTGTACTGATCCACGATACTGGCAGGCATTTTCGGATGCAGGGTCACCAGCCAGTGATAGTCTCCCTTTTCCGATAAGCTTCGGATCGTTTCAAGAAGATAAGGGGCCGAGGTCATTGAAGGGCTGAAAGTGGATGCATATAACACGACCGGTTTGGCTGTGCCGATCTCTTGGCGAAGGTCTTTTATCCGGTTTTGAAACAAAGGATCCAGCTTGGGCCAGCCTGTCATGGCCGTCTGGAAATGCCCGTATTTTGACGCCATTTTCTGAAAAATGCGGGTTTCTTCCTCCCCCCGCGTACAGTAAAGATCAAAAAAGCCCCTGATTCTGTAATGACCCTTTTTGCCCATAGAGTCATCTGCCAGCCCGTGAAACACCTGCACTTTTAGGCCCGGGAAAAAATCCGGCACAACATTGCCCGGCACAAACACGGCATCAGGATTGTAATTTTTAACGGAATCAACAGTGGGAAGCAAAACCTCATCTTCTGAAAGCCATTTCCTGCCGACCGATCCCGGCTCAAAAAACCAGGCAGCCTGATCAGCCCTTTCTGTGATCACTTTCTGCAGGGGCCGCAGGATGCCGAGACTGTATAACTCAGAGACATAAAACAAATACCGATGCACCGCTCACCTCTTGTGTCATTGTCCTGCCGGTTTTGTTTGCTCAGGTGCTTTTTCAGCAGCCTTTTTTCTCCCGCTTTTTTCCTGTCTTTTCAACGCCCACAGGCCAGCATATTTATTAAATGTTACCTGGCTGTACATGACAGCCATCAAAAAGCCGGCAGAGCCGTCAAGAAACCCGCCGCGCAGAATATATACCTGCAGGAACTCAAGAATTCCCCTAAGCGCGGCCCCGATAAGACCACCACCCCTTTTGCCCTTCCGGTATCTTAGCTGTGCGCCCAGCCATGCATAATCGGCGTTTTTATACAAGGCATGGCCGAAATCCCGGTGGGTGTAGTGCAGCAAACGGCCCTTTAGCCTGCGGATCTTTCCGGGAGGAGGCAGAATTTTTTCATGGACCATGGCGTCGGAAAAAGCCGCGCCACTGCGTTTGAAAAGCCGAAGCGGCGCCCTTGCGCTCCTGCCGAAATTCAGGGTCTTTCCATATATTGTAACCCCCCACGGCAGCTTATAGCCGACCGCATCCGGCTTGCCGCGCAGGGTTTTATCAATTTCGGCTCTTAATTCAGGGGTTAACGCCTCGTCGGCATCAATTGAAAGAACCCATTGGCAGCCCGCCTTTTCAAGAGCCCGCTGTTTCTGGGGACCGTATCCGGGCCAGTCGGTTTCATACACCCTGTCAGTGTAACGCCTTGCAATATCCACGGTCTGGTCTGTACTTCCGCTGTCAAGCACAATAATTTCGTCCGCAATCGGGTAAACCGAATTCAAACACGTTTCAATCCGGTCTGCCTCGTCTTTTACAATCAAAATTACTGAAAGCGAATATGGTTTTCTATCTGTTTGCGGCGCCTGGGCCATATTAAAATCCTGGGAAAAAAAGCTTTTGCCAGCCATTGGCTATGATTGCAGATCCCTGCAAATCCTTTGATTTTAAACAGAAATCATATAGCTTTATCTGCTTGATTTCAAGTGTAATTGTGGTAAAAGGGGCGGATGAAAACCGGATTATACACCTGATCCGGATCTTTTAACCAATAAAGCAAACAGGCCCCAAAAAAGCCATGAATCTTTTTTATACAATCTACGCGCTGCTCACCAGTCTTTTATTTATCCCGCTTTTTCCCCTTGCCCTGATATATTCCAAAATCACGGGAAAATACAGCGATCATCTTGTGGAACGCCTGGGATGGATCCCGGCAGAAACTCTTGCCGGGACCCAGGGTCAGCCGCTTATATGGATGCACGCCGTATCCCTTGGAGAAGTCAGGGTGGCAGATGCCGTAATTGCAGCCCTGAAAAAAAGAATCCCTGAATGTCCGGTTCTGCTTTCCACCACTACAAAACACGGGCGGGATCTTGCCGAATCACTGGATCATGATAACCTCAGGGTAGTCTATCTTCCGCTCGATATTATCTTTTGCGTCCGTTTGGCCCTGGCAAGGGTGCGGCCCGCAACCATGATTTTTATTGAAACCGAAATCTGGCCTACCTGGATTTTTGAGGCAGGGCGGACAGGCGCACAGACAGCAATGATCAACGGCCGGATTTCACCACGATCCTATAACTCCTATCACCGTATACGCCCTTTATTAAAACAGGTCTTGGCACGGATAAATGTCTTTAGCATGATACAGGCCGCCGACATGGATCGGATAATTGCTCTTGGCGCACCGCCGCATAGGGTGGTAGTAAGCGGAAATGCCAAATATGAACGAATCCCGGATGGCATCGGCCGCGAGGCGGAAACAAAAATGCGCGGAATTCTTAATCTGCCCGCTTCTGCAAAGGTGCTGGCAGCCGGCAGCACCCGGAAAGGCGAAGAGGAAAAGATCCTGGATGCCTATGAAACCATTTTAAAAACCTTCCCGGAAACCATCCTGATCATTGCACCCAGACATATTGAAAGAGCCCCCGGCATAGGCGCCATGATCAAACAAAGAGGCTATGACTGCGACTTTCGCACCCGGCTCACAGGCGGCGACAATACCCGCAAGTCAAAAATTTTAATCCTCGATACATTCGGAGAGCTTTTTGACACCTACAGTACAGCCAGCGTGGTTTTCTGCGGCGCAAGCCTTGTCCCCCTGGGCGGACAGAACCCTCTTGAACCCGCAGCCTGGGGAAAGCCGGTGCTTTACGGACCTTCAATGGAAGATTTTCCGGATGCCAGGGAAATGCTTGAGGCAAAAGGCGGCTCTATTACCGTGTCTGATTCCGTTTCCTTGGCAGAGGCGGTAACAGAACTGTTTAAACATCCAGACCGGCTGGAGTCCATGGGGCAGAAAGCCAAATCAGCCGTTTTGGGGCAACAGGGAGCCGCAGACACGCATGCGGCAATCATTGAACAACTTTTGAAAAAAAACAGGGGGAAAGCTGAAAATGCAGATTGATCATGATGCCGTAAAAACAATGGAAAATGAGCTTGACTCTCAAATCCGGGCCAGGCTTGAACAAGCCGCCGAAATGGTGATAAAGGCCAAAAAACGGGGGGGCAAGGTCGTTGCAGTTCTGGGAAGCGGGCCGAATATTCACGAAGGTATAACCACACTGGTGGCAGAGCTTATTTACAGGGGGTTAATTGACGGGGTTTCAACAAGTTCTGCAGTTATCGCCCATGAAATGGCGGGCACCCTGGAAAAGGTGAAAAGAATCGACGGCAGAACCATGGGCTTTTCCGCAGATGAACTCCCGCTTGACGGCAAAATGGAAGTAAGCCTTATCAGCAGCAGCCGGTTTGAGCAATACCGGCAGGAAATGGTGCTGGATGAAGACCTGTTCCAGCGCATGAAAGAAGCCGAAGGCAATGAAATTATCAAAGTGGCCGGCAACATGGCTTATCCGACAGGACTTCGCACTGAACGGCTTGCAAGAGACGTGCTCGCTCTTGCAAAAAGAACCGGCCGCCCCTTTGAAGAAATTGCGGGTATCGGTGCAGATCCTTACACTATGATAGGGGCCGGGGCAAAAATGGGTGTTCCCGTGCTTGTAACCATACCTCAGCTTATCGGCGGCGGCGAGGTCGGGCTTGCCATAGGCGACAGTATTCCGGTTTCAGCCAGGTGCGACCGGCTGGCACGCATTCTGGCAGATGCGGACGTGATCATCGAATCAGCCGTGGCATTAACCCAGGAAATCCACGACGGGCCTTTTGAGCGTTATACCGGCCACGGAATCTGGGCTGACTGGCAGGGGGAATGGACCTACAGCCTGGCAGAAAAAAATATAATCCGGATTGATCTTGACCCAAACCTGGAAATGGCCTGGCGCAAAGAACGTCAGTCAGGAGACGTTTCCACAGCCATAGATCAGGGCCTGCCCAAGACCGTTTCAATGAAGACCCCTTTCCGCATGGAGATGTCTGGTTTTGCCAGAATTCCGGGCAGCCTGCCTGTAATAGGCGATATCGGAATGATCTGGCCGGTTATGATGTCAAAAATTGCAGAGGAGCTGGACATAGAACCTGAGATTATGAGCTATAAGCAGTCTCTTGAGGCGGGAAAACAATTCAGGCAATGGATAGTGGAAAATGTTTCACCGGTTGACAGGCAAAAGATGCTCTCAGGGGTGTACTGAAAACAAATATTTATGCTCTCGTAAAAAGCTTTTTACGGCGCCATCATGAATAGGCGGTGTAGCTTTTTTCCTCTACAAGATCCGAGCCGTAGCGGAGGTTGATTTCGCGCTTTACTGCAGCGCGTTCGTCATTGTTGAAATACACGCTTCTTGCAAGCTCAATAAAGTCTTTGTCAAAGATTTTCTGGGCCTCTTTTTCCCGGATTGCATCCTCAATGTCCCAGAGCCTTGCGTTGATCTCGTAGAGCCTTTGGTATTCCGGGCTCTGTGGAGTAATCCCGGCCGCCTCCATTGTGGATTTCAGTATCTCAAACTCTTTGTTAATATTTTTCAGCTTTTGCGGATCGGAAATCCTTTCGGATTTAATGGCAAGTATTGTAACTTTGTCAACCAGTTCGCCTGTGGAGACATTGATTTTCATGGGCAGTTCCTTTCTTTGCCGGCACGGGCCGACTTATTGCAGACAAATCCATTGATTTTTTATCCCGGAACATATAGTTTTATCAGATTAATTTCAAGCAGAATATCTTTTAAAACAGCCTGTTGGACTCATATAGCAATACGCCGCACGGCAGGAAAGCCAAAAGCATGCTGAAATTGCAGCCGCAAAAAATCTGTTTGATCCGAACTTCTGCAATCGGCGATACAGTGCACGCCCTGGCCCTGGCAAACGGCCTGAAACACGGGTATCCTGATGCGCATCTGACCTGGATCCTCCAGACCATTTCCTTTGAAATGGTAAAGTACCAGCCGGCAGTAGACAGATTTATAACCTTTGAGCGCAAGGCTGATACACGCACATGGCTTAAACTTATAGGCCTTCTGCGCAAGCAGCGCTTTGATCTGGCCGTAATTCCACAGGCAAGCGCCAAGACCAGCCTGATTACTTTTTTCACGCCTGCACGCGTAAAACTTGGATTTGACAAAAGCCGGGCAAGAGAGCTTCACTGGCTTGTAACCAATCAAAAAATTCCTGCCCGCCCAATGGGACATGTGCAGGATCAGTTCTTTGAATTTTTGGACTATCTCGGTATCAAGGATTATACTGCAGCCTGGAATTTTAAGTTTAAAGAGGAGGAACTGCAATGGCAGAAAGAGTTTTTTTCATTCTTTGACCGGCCTGCTGTAGGGTTTGTCCTGGCCTCGGCACACTGGCAAAAGGATTGGCCTCCGAAATATTATGCAAGTGTAATGGACTATATTTACTTTAAACTCGGATTGCTGCCCTTAATGATAGGAGGCCCCAGTGTGCAGGAAAGGCAACTGGCAGATAAAATCGACTCAATGTGCAGATGCAGGCCGGCAAAGGCCCTGGAAAAACCGATCAGGCATACCATGCTGCAGCTTCAGGGATGTCGCATGGTGGTCTCCCCGGATACCGGGCCCCTTCACATTGCAGTTGCCCTCGGGGTCCCCACGGTAGGGCTTTATGGATACTCCAACCCCAGACGATGCGGACCTTACAGGTTCCGGGACCTGCTAATAGACCGCTACAACGATCCGGGAGAAGAAAACGCTCAGATTACCCGGAAAACAAAACCCGGCAGAATGGAAAAAATACAGCCGGATGAAGTCATTGAAAAAATCGAGTACGGTCTCAGAAAATACTCGCAAAAAAATAATTACGGAAAACATTTATCATGGCGGTTATCCAGAGATACCTGACCTTCAGATTCGGTTCCTGTGACGGCCTTAATTCCTCACAAATGGAGGATCTGGTACAAAGCTTTGATTCGCCCGTAAAGGAAACCAAGGCTATACTGGGCGGCCGCATGCAGGTACAGGATCACAAACTTGAACATATCGGCCCTGTAGTGATCAAACCGTATTTCCGGGGCGGCCTCCTTAGGCATATAAACAAGCGCACCTATCTGGGAATCGGCAAAGCCCGCAGCCGCGCAGAATTCGAAATGCTTAAAAATGTCAGGCAGCTCGGGATAAACGCGCCGGAACCGGTGGCATACGCTGTGGAGGGAAGGCTGCTTTATCGCGCATGGCTGGTCACAAAACAAATCCCGAACGCTTTGACACTGGCGGAATTATGCTTTACAGAGCCGGCACGTGCTCGAAAAGTGATGCCGGAAGTGGCCCGGCAGGTGGGGATACTTATCCGACACGGCATCCACCACGTGGATCTGCACCCCGGAAACGTGCTGGTGGACGACAAAGGGCTTTGCTACTTCATAGATTTTGACAGGGCCGGCAGCGGGAGGAACAATTCTGAGCGGCTTAAACAACTGTATATAAAGAGATGGAAGCGGGCGGCTGACAAATATAGATTACCGGAATTTGTCAAAACAGCCCTTGAGAACGGATAAAAATCGGCAAAGTGCCGTGCTTTAAAAACATGCGGCGCATCCAAAGCAAAAGAATAATGGATGCGCCGCAGATAAAACACTGCCCGGTTGATATGATTCTTTCTACTTGCGGCCGGCGCCCCGCTTGGATGCCTTAATCGGATTAATCTTGGCGGCTTTTACATCGGCAATCGATCCGGCCACATGGGTTGCCAGGTTGCAGTGGCCATGTCTCCACTTCTTTTCAGGTTCCGGATATTTGGCACAATACCAGCCGGTCTCGCTTGATACAACCCGTCCGCAGCCGTTACAGGATTCTACAATCTGATAGCAGGAGCCGCCGTTATAGGAACATCCCTCAGGCGTCATAAATGCGCATTCATGTCCCTTGCGCGTTGTTTGACAAATCATTTTCCAATTCCTCCCTTTTATTAAAAAATACCGGCCGCCGGTAATCAGGCGGCCGAAAAAGCCGTGAAGCATGCAGTACTGTCAAAAAAACACCATTAACGACAATACAAAAATAAAAATGGTCTTATACCCCGACAAACACACCCATGTCAACAAAATTTGTTAAATTAAAATCAACAATTCCTGATAAAAAATAATCGGGGTCCGGAAACTGATCCGAAGCTTGATTTTTTAATGAAAAACTGTCAATGTCCGTGGTAAACTGTAAATTTGGCAGATTCAGCTGTTGCCAATGCCCTGCACGGTTGCTATATTATATAAACAGGCCAGGGAGAGGCCATGTCAATAGAACGCGCAAAAGAAGTCCTTCGCATAGAAGCCGAAGGGATAGTAAAACTCGCAGAAAAGCTTGATGAAAACTTTAACCAGCTGGTGGATTTGATATACAAATCCCGCGGCCGGGTTATTGTTGCAGGAATAGGAAAATCCGGACTGATTGCCCGAAAAATAGTGGCAACATTAAACAGCACCGGAACCCGTTCCCTGTTTCTCCACCCGGTGGAAGCCATGCACGGAGACCTGGGAATTGTTTCCGCGGATGATGTTTTTATAGCGCTTTCAAACAGCGGGGAAACCGATGAACTAAACATCCTGATTCCGAGTATCCGTTCTGCGGGCTGTCCGGTAATCGCATTTACCGGAAATAAGCATTCTTCCCTGTCAGCCATGAGCGACATAGTAATCAATGTCGGAGTGGAAAAAGAGGCATGCCCTCTGGGACTTGCGCCCACGGCAAGCACAACCGCACAACTGGCAATGGGAGATGCTCTGGCGGTTGTTCTGATTGAAAAAAGAAAATTCAAACCAAGCGACTTCCAAAAATTTCACCCAGGCGGCAATCTAGGGCGCCGGCTTGCCTACAGCGTTTCGGATATAATGCTTACAGGCAAACAAGTGCCCATGATGGAACAGGACATGGATATGGAAACAGCTTTGTCGGAAATTAACAGGCAGCAGCTTGGGGTTGTTTTTATCACTGATGCCGAAAACACCCTGAAGGGAATTATTACAGACGGGGATATCAGACGAATGGTTGTCAAAAAAATTGACCTCTATGAAAGCAGTGTGGAAAAGCTTATGGTAAGGAATCCAAAATCAGTAGACCCCTCGATGCCCCTTTATGAAGCCCTTAACATGATGGAGACCCACCAGATTACCGTACTGCCGGTCATAGAAAGCTCCGGGAAACTGGTTGGCGCACTCCATCTTCATGATATTCTGGGCAAGGGGGCATTAAAATTCAACGCGGTTTAAAACAAACAAAATCAAATACAATCGGGTGAAGCAGTTATGAATATGCAGGAAACATGTACCATGGATATAAACACATGCATTGACTCATTGGGCGAGGCCAAAATCGACTCGCCTATCATCAGGGAGTTAAACGGCTCAAGCATTGGTATTTTCAAGGAGGATGCTGACAAGGTATTAGTCGACTTAGACCCTGAAAAAATCGCAGAGGCCGTCAAGGCCGGATCTCCGGTTCCCGCCTTTGAACTGGCGGGCCCCAGAAAAAAAATCTACTTTGACCCCAGCAAGCTCAAATGCGCCCTGGTGACCTGCGGCGGGCTATGCCCGGGGCTTAATAATATCATTCGCTCGGTGGTACTGGAACTCTACCACAGCTACGGCGTCAGGCACATATACGGAATCCGCTACGGCCTGCAGGGCTTTATCCCGGAATACAAACATGACGTAATGGAACTGAGTCCGGCAAACGTGGTCCATATCCATGAAATGGGCGGCTCCATTCTAGGCTCATCGCGCGGACCCCAGGACATCGGGGCCATAGTGGACTGCCTGGAGAGAATGAATATAGGCATCCTTTTCATGATCGGAGGTGACGGCACCTTGATGGCTGCATCAAAAATAGAGTCATTGATACGTGAAAGGGATTTGAAAATAAGCGTGATAGGTATCCCCAAGACGATTGATAATGATATTCACATGGTAACCAAGTCATTCGGCTTTGACACCGCAGTTGATATATCAACAGAAGCAATCAAGGGGGCACATAAGGAGGCGGAAGGATATCCAAACGGAATAGGCCTGATTAAACTAATGGGGCGCTATTCAGGATTTATCGCTGCCACGGCCACCCTGGCCCAGCAGGATGTAAATTTCGTACTGATACCGGAAATAGACTTTGATCTTGAAGGTGAAAACGGCCTTCTGACAAAACTCGAAGAACGTCTGGCCCTAAGGAAGCATGCAGTGATACTTCTTGCCGAAGGGGCGGGGCAGAAATTTTTCGAATCAAAGAAAAAAGAATTCGACCCCTCGGGAAATATCAAGCTCCATGATATCGGTCTGTTTTTAAAAGAACGTATACAGAGCCATTTTGCTGAAAGAAACATTGATACGTCGCTAAAATATATAGATCCCAGCTACATGATCCGCAGCCTGCCGGCCAATTCAAATGATCACGTCTACTGTACATTTCTCGGCCGTGATGCGGTTCACGCTGGCATGGCCGGCAAGACCAACATGATCATAGGCCACTGGAACGATCATTTTGTTCACGTACCCGTACCTCTTACAGCAGGAAAAAGAAAGCAGGTTGACCCCGGGGGCAAGCTCTGGCAGACCGTGCTCGAGGCAACAGGCCAGGGCAATCTTGCCAACAGCTGACCCGCAAGAACCAGGCTCTTCTGTTTATCTGTTGATTTCGATAAACCGACCGCCGGAAAGATTCAAAAGATACAGTTTTTTATCAGCTTCGCCGGTATCGAGAAACTCGGTGCTGCCGGTAACCCCTTTGTACGATGGCATTTGTACAAGGGATTTTTGAAGGGCCGGCCTGGTAAAAACGCTTTTATCAGATATCTGTCTGCACAGTATCATGGCCGTGTCATAGCCGACAGCCTCCAGAAAACCGGGCTTGTATCCATAGACATCCTCGAATTTGCCGACAAATTCACGAACATGCCGCCTTTGGCTCTGGAGAAAAAACCCTTCGGGAATCACTGCGCTTTGGATCTGATCTCCTGCAATATCAATCAACCTTTGCGAATGCCAAAGGTTGGTGCCGAGCAGGTGGATGTTTTTAATATCGTAGAAGCGCAGCTGGGGTATTATCAATCCGGCCTTGGCCGGGGAATCCGGAATGAAAAGCGCCTCAAAATCCACCTTGGGTTCTTGCTCATCCAGCATCCGCTCATCGGGAAAGCGGAAATCATAATGATCTGACCGAAAGTCTTCGAGCTCAGGGAAAAGATCGCCCGGAAACGGTCCGCCCTTTAGCCCGATTGCCCGAAGCAGAAGTTCGATGCGGCCCGGCGGCATTGGCTTGGATTTCAGATCCGCCGGCAATTCGTAATATAAACCCACCAATTTTTTAATGGGCTCGGAAAAATCGGTTTGCTCCGGGTTATAGGATTCCGCTCCCATAAGGCGGGCGTTTTTTTCAATCAGCTTGTCCCAGAACAGGTGCAAAAAAAATTCCCCATAAGGCTCATCCGGATACAAAACCGCAAACCGCCGGCAGCCCATCTCACCTGTAACATAATCGACAAGCGCGGAAACCTGCATTTCAGCAGTCAAAAAATTTCTAAAAACATAGTCTCCAGTATCAACTATATCGCCCTGCTGAGAAAGAACAATTATTGGGACTCCCATTTTCTGAGCGGTTTGGGCAGCTTCGGAGGCTGATTCAATGGGCCCGATTACGGCTGAAACCTTTTTTTCAGCAAGTTCTCTCACAACCCTGTCTGCTTTTTCCGGCTCAGAGGCACTGTCACGTACCAACAACTTGAAAGGAGGATCGGCCTCCATTCTGCCCGAGGCCTCTGCAAGAGCCAGTTCTATACCACGCAAAGCCTGCCTTCCAAATTTTTCATATTTTCCGGATAAAGGAAGTACACATCCTATTATGTGTCCCTCGAAAAATGTCGCGGAGGTAACCCACGCAATCTGTTCCTCTGTCCGGTCTGCTATAGGATGCTCCGGGAAATACTCAAGAAACCGCCTGAACACGGATTCTGCGTCCCCGAGGCGCTGTTCTGCTATAAAATTTACCCCCTGCTGATACAGCAGAAATCCAGCAGGCGGCTCGGTTTCAAGCCTTTTAATCTCAGAATCGATAAATTCAGGCTCAAGAAGGGATACTGTCGAAAGCAGCCTTTCTGCCAGTTCAGGTCGCCTGTCTTTTTCAGCTTCCCTGTAAGCCTCTGAAAAAGTCTTGTAAGCGCTGCGAAATTGCTCAAGAGCCATATGTGCATCACCTGCCAGCAGATTCGCGCGTAAGCGCATGCGCGGGTCCAGTTTTTCATCCGGGATCTTTTGCCGGTACCGGATCACATCCCTGAATCGGCCCTGGGCATCATAGGATTCCAGAATCTTTATTTGCGCCTCACGGGCATAGGACGTATCAGGATATTTATCTATAATCTGTTGGTAGAGCTCAAGCGCCTTTGAATACTCGGACTCATCATATTTATCACCGGCTTCCTCGAAAAGCTCCTGACCCGGTTCAGGCGGCTTTACAGGCGGCTTTTTCGGTGCACAGCCGGCAAAACCGACAAGCAACACTGCTGCAAGTATTATATAAACCGTATTTTTCATATAAACGTTGTATTTAATCACAGTAAGTCACAGATATATGTTCTTTCTTTTTTGTATACAGGTTCTGCCGCTGCAAATCAATACCAAACAGCGCAAAAAAGCCCCGCTCCGCAAGGAAGCAAGGGGCTTTTTACGAGTGTATCATCCTTGTTTTTCGAAAAAATTACAGCTCCAGCCAGGAATCAGAGTATAGCTTGCGGCCCAGGATTACATCCACTGTTTTCACGTAATCGGCCAGTTCCTTTGGATGCTCGCTTGCGTCGGTTTGCCCGTCCATGGCCTTTTGAATCACTTCTTTTATTTCAGGATGCTGACCCTTTGCAATGGCTGTAAGCTTTTCATCCCGGGGATCAGAGATCACTGAATACATGCCGCAACTCTCCAGAAGGACCATATAGGTCTGGTTAAGAATTGGGCGCAGGTGTTCAGGAGGACCGTTTGAAATGTTTGAAAGCCCGCAAGTACTTTTGGCGCCCGGAGCAATATCTGACAGCATATGGTAAAAATTCATCAGGGGAGCTACCTGCTCCTGCTGGACATTGACTGGCGTGACAATACCGTCCACCCAGATGCGCTCATTTTCAATTCCGGCCTCGTTGGCAGCATAAGTCAGTTCAACGCACAACGCCGCCCGTTCGTTTTCATCCCGGGGCAGGCCCTCAGGCCCCCACATCAGGGCGATAAAATCAGCATTGTATTCTGCGGCTATGGGCAACATTTTTTCATACCGTTCGGGCCGGCACATTATCGAGTTAATCAGGGGCGGCTGCGCTGTTTCCTTATAAACCTTAAGCCCCTCTTCAATCGCTTCAATATTGGAGGTATCAAGGGCCAGGGGCAGATCTGTGACCTCCTGAACAATTTTTACTACCCAAGGCATCAACTCGGCGCCATCCTTTTTTGCAGGCCCCAGGTTGATGTCTATATAATCCATCCCCTGTTTCTCCTGGAATTTGGCTTCTTCCTGGATCGGACCTGAATCGCGCTCTTTTAGCGCCTTGCCTATCTTCTTGGACATTACATTTAAACTTTCGCCTATTAACAGCATGGAAAACCTCCCTTGGTTGATGCGGCGCCAAAGGGCCTGCACAGCCCGGCGCCGCGTCATAGTTTATTGCTTCTGCTTCAAAAAGGCCGGAAGATGCGGGGCCTCCCGCGGGCCTACCGTAATGGTCCAGTCCGGAAGCTCTTCTTCTATTTCCCCGGCTATTGCCGCGGCATAGCCAGGAATGATAAGTTCTTTGTTCTTGACCTTGTCTGCGATTCCGCATTTTTTTACAAACATTCCCACATCATCGCCGGCAAACTTGCCCGCAGCCCATGCAGTCAGCACTGACAGACCCTCTGTGTCCTTTACAAGAAGCCAGGATGGCACCTTGCTGCCCTCGATCTCGCCGGAGACGATAAAGTAGGTAAGGGCAAAATTGGTCGTAACCAGCACAGGGGAATTCTCGTCAGGATTGCCTATGGGATAGATATCCTCGATAACCGTCATGGGCCTCTGCGGGTCTGTAAAAATATTTAACCGCTCCAAAAGAAGCGCAAACATGCTCTCACTGGCAAAATCCGACATCACGGTGATGGCTCCGTACTTAGCAATAAACATTGCGGCAAGCATGGTCTCGGTGTCCAGATTGGAGGCCATCTCGCACGGAAATGTTATGGTGGGATACCCCACCGAGCGGTTGGTCATCTTCAAAGCGGCGCGTCTTATGTGTACCTGATCTTCATAGGCTTGTTTGACATCTCTTGAACCCGGGTCGATCACAATTTTTTTAAACCCTTCGTCGCGCAGCTTGTCGGTCATCTCCATGAGGCCTTCCACTGAATCGGCCTTAATTGTAAGAGGGATATCGTTTTCCTTGGCAAGGGCGGAAAAATCGTCGAAATTATCCTTGGTTGCCGCATAAATCAGCGGGTTTTTAAACTTGCAGGCCTCAACCCCGGCCTTCATCACGTCCAGATTTTCCGATATGAGGATAAGATTAAATTCCGTGCTCTCGGCGATCTTTTTTGCCTTTGATGCAAATGCATCCTTGTCCCCGTTTGTGTCTTCCAGAGCTACCAGTTCCGGGCGCAGGTTAAAACCCACGCGCTCAAACTGGAAAGCATTCCATGTTTTGAGTTTCTGTTCCATCTCTTTTTCATCCATGTCCGAGCTGACCTTTGCAGCCAGGGCCGTTGGATTGAAAAAGGTTTTTTCATGCCTGTACTGTACCGTTTCGCCGCCCACGGTTCTTGCCCGCACTCCTTTGCCGATCTGAACCGGAAGGATGGGGGGAGCCGACGCCTCTGCAAGCTGCTCGCGTGCCTCGTCCGACACATAAGGGCAGCTGTCGAGCTCGGCTTTCCCGGAAGCAAGGTTCATTGCAAAGGCAAGACACGTGGGATACCCGCATTCCTTGCAGTTGGTCTGCGGCAGCAGTTTAAATATCTGAATTCCGGTTAGTGCCATTTTTTTCTCCTCGTTTTACGCTATCCAAAAATTAAACCCGACCGGAACAGGACCTTTCAAGGCCCTGTTCCGTATTTCCTGCTGACATCAACCCACAATGGATTCCAGCTTGAGCGCCGGATGATCCTTTTCTTTAAGAAAATCCAGTATCTCCTCTTCCGTGGTGCCCACGGTCTCGTCTGCGATTTTGTCATAGAAGTCGGGAACTCCGAGTTCCTTGGCCCGGGAATCGATTCTCTCCTTGATCTCTTCCTTGAGCATCTTGGGCATCCAGACCATCCTAAGGATGCCTCCTTCATCCATTTCAGGGGGACCGTCACCGCGGATGAACTTTCGCTGGGTAATATTGAACTTTGAATGTCCCACAAAACCAGGAGTCATGGCACCGCCGCCGACCGTTCCCGCCAGGGTGGTAAACTTCATCCCGCATGGAGTTTCGCCGGTGTACTCACGGTTGACGGTCATGATGCCGTTGCAGCTTGGCAGAACCGCCGCGATGCACTCACAGCAGCCGCAGGTCGTCATGGGCTCGTGAACAATTGAATAGAAGTTATAGCCCTCAATTGCACCGCGAGAAGCCTGCTTGACAAACTCATCGACGCCTTTCCAGCGCCCGAGCCGCGGATCCTTTGTCTCGCCCTTTTTTATGGGCTGGTTGGGGCCTGTCGGATTTATTTCGTAGGATGCCTTGCAATCCATCCAGTTATATGCACCGCAAAGTCCAGTACGTTCCGGGGAAACAGAACAGACGTGGTTTGGTGCAAAGGACTGACACAAGGTGCAGGAGTAGTAAATCTCCACGTCCTCATCTCTCATATTCTCCACCCGCTCATCTCTCTGCTTATACTCAGCCCGGGCACGTTCGGTAAGCTTGGCCACATCGTCTTTTTTGGTATACAAAGTAACCTGAACCTTATCAAGCACCTTACCGAAGTCCTGGTGCATCTTTGCGTGCAGCACAACACCTATATCCTTTAGTGTAAAACCTTTTTCAACCGCAGACTTGCTCACCCTTATCCAGGAAATATCGCGCTGGCCGATGTGCATTACGCCCTGGATATAGTTTACAAGATGGTGGATCTGGCGCTCCAGGATGGGCTCAAAGTCTGTTTCAAACTCGCGGCCCGCGATCTGGACATAAATGCCGAGCGGAAGGGTATCGCCCTCTTTTATATCGCTAATATCCTTGCCGACAACCTCGACCTTGCCGTCTTCAATCTCTTTCATTTCGGCCATTTTCACGAGCTCTGTGCACTGGGTCTTGCCGCCCCCCATCTGAGAATGAAGGTCCTTGCCGCGAACACGCTCGCCCTCGTAGGCCGGGCCGAAGGAACACGGGATGTCGATTTCAGAGACCTGGACCTTCAGGCCGCGAACCTCGACCGAACGCTGGACAATTTCGTCATGCGGCACATTTGCAACAACATGCTCATAGGTGCAGATGCCGGTGGGCAGAATTTCAGGAATATCGGTGTCCGCAATTGTCGGAAATCCCCAGTTCACACATCCTGCCGCAGCAACACCCCATTCCGTCCCGATATCACCCAGGGCGTTTACAAAAGCAAAGATCCGGTCCTTGTTGTACTTGAGGATTTTCTTGTAATCGCCCGGCTGCAGGCCGCCGAATGCCATAGCCGCCCTGTTGGCAAAACCAAGCGCAAACACCGCAGAAGAAATATCGGGCCCGAATGGCACGATACGGGTGTTCCAGCCTACCTGCACGTCTGCCTCCATAAGCTGATCAATAATGGATATCCCGCGATGCCTTGCAGCGCAGAAAATGTACAGATTGCGCTTCTGGTACTCCTCAACTATCATTTTTGCCGTCTCGGCATCCGGGGCCGCACCCACTATGGCCGCAAAACCGGGGGCAGAACCATCGACAAACTCAACACCTCGCTTTCGCAAAATAATGTCATCTGCAGGGCCCAGCCATATCTTGCCGTTTTCAATATCAGGATCCTCATAGGGATAGTAGAATTCGGGATCTGTTACCATTCTTATCCCCTCCCTGATTTCATAGGCAAGGATTGCGGCCATGCCTGCATCCAGCAGGGGGCCTAGATACGGCAGGTGATGTTTACCCTTTATATGGGGCGGAAGCAGCTTGCGTGCAAACTCCAGAGGATTTTTCATATCCTCCAGGGTTTCCACCTTCATACCGGTAAGGGAATAAATAACAGGCAGAAAATATCCCGTATTGGGAAACTCCACCTTGGTGGAGGCATCATAGGAGCGAAGCGCCTTGTCAAGCTCTCCTTCCACCTGGGAAACTACTTTATAGCCGCCCTGAATGGCAGCAAATGCGATCAATTTTGACATACTGTCCTCCTTCGTTGAGGATTTTATTTTACTAATTCATAAAACCTTATGCTTCGAGCTTCTGTCGGTCTGCCATATCCATGAGCACGCGCTCGCGGGCCTTGTCTATTCCAAGAGCCTTGCGCTTGGCGTCAATATGGGCAATCATCTTTCTGGCATGTGCAATCGGATCAGGCTCGTAATCCCACATCCCGCCGTATAGCTTCTCCATCTCCTTGAAAAGGAAATCCTGGAACACTGGTGCTCCGCTGGTGGGGAAAGTCACCCCGAATACCGTGTAAACACCCGAGGCAACAAAATACTGCCCAATGGATATGGCTTTCTCGCTCATCCATTCAGGTGCACTTCCGGCAACAGGCAGCTCGGAGATGTCATTGCCGAGCCCGCCGGCCTTAACAACCTCTGTTGCCGCCAGAAGAATCCTGCTGTTATCCACGCATGAACCCATGTGCAAGACCGGCGGTATACCA
This sequence comes from uncultured Desulfobacteraceae bacterium, assembly GCA_964626455.1. GTDB lineage: Bacteria > Desulfobacterota > Desulfobacteria > Desulfobacterales > Desulfosalsimonadaceae > Desulfosalsimonas. The sequence continues at coordinate 52,316 of CAZVFQ010000006.1, forward strand.
ACTGTCTCGCAGACTTCTGCGAGCCCGGCACCGCAGTAAACGCCTGCGGTTTCAGGAGTAAGCAGGCCCTCCATAGCGCAGGCAATGCCGTTGCACCCGGTAGTCAGAACAATCACATCGTTTTTGATCAGCTCCTTGACCACTTCGACATGACCTTCATTGTGGCGGGTTCGAGCATTGTTGCATCCTACCACGCCTGCAATGCCGCGAATCCGTCCATTTATGATGTTGTCGTTTAATGTATAATAATCACCGCGGTAGGTGCCGCCAAGGTGATACTGGATTGATTCCACGCCAAAGCCGGCTATCTGGGTGGCCTTTTGCTTGGGAATCATGACCTCTGAACCGCGGTTTTCAAAATTGTCAATTGCCATTTTCACGATACGCTTGGCATCTTCCATGGCATGGTGCTCGTCAAACTCGATGTGAATGACGTTGTCCTGCTCCATTTTCGCGATCGGATGAGTTGTGATCAGCTTGGTATGAAAACAATTGGCAACATTTGCAACATTTTGCATGATGCATTGAATGTCGACCACCATTGCATCACATGCTCCTGTTATAATGGCAAGCTCCTGCTGCAGAAATGTGGCTGCCGGCGGAATACCATGGCGCTGGAGCAGTTCGTTTGCAGTGCAGCATATACCACTGAGCTGAATGCCTTTAGCGCCCTTTTCCTTGGCATAATCAACCATTTCCCTGGATTGTGCTGCTGCAACAATCATCTCTGAGAGAATTGGCTCATGGCCGTGCACGATGAGATTTACGTGATCCTCCTTCATAACCCCCAGGTTGGCTTCGGACTGGAGTGGATACGGAGTGTCAAACAAAATGTCCTGAAGATCTGTGGCCAGCATTGAGCCGCCCCAGCCATCTGCGATGGCAGCGCGTACTCCCTGGCGCATAAGATTGCGGTAATCCTGGTCCACACCGATATGGGTCCGGTGCATTATTTCCACGATTTCCCTGTCAATATTTCTGGGCTTGACCCCCTGTTTTTCCCATTTTTCATAAAGGGCCTTGGGGGCACGCTTCAGATAAAAAAGTTCTCCATCAGGCTTGCCCCATTCGGCCATGGCAACTTCGCCCACTTCAACCGCTATCTCGTCAGGGTCCCTGTCTTTTGTTTCTCCGTTTTCTTCCACGGTAGTGGCGACACCCAAAGCCTCTGCGACCTGAATGAGCTTGAATTTATCCTTAATCTTGTAGTCCTCGTTTTCCTTGCGCGCTGCGGAAAGGAACACTTCAGCAACTCCGCGTCCGTGATCCGAGTGCGCAGCCGCGCCCCCTGCTATCATCCTGATAAAATTACGTGCCGCAATGGTATTGGCGGTTGCACCGCAAAGACCTTTTCTTGTATCCTCGCCCTCGATTCCGCTTTTGGGAAGCGGAAGCCTGCAGGGTCCCATGCCGCAGTTTTTGCAGCAAGTTCCCTGGGAGCCGATATTACAGGGCTTCATGCTTTCTGCGCGGTCAAATACCGTATCAATACTCAGCTTCTGAGCACGCGCAATCAGTTCTTGTGATGCGACGTCTATTGTCGCGGCCTTTGGGTCAGCCACTTTTTCCTTCTTCGGGGCTGGTTTTTTTTCTTTTTCTTCTGCCATCAGAGGTTCCTCCTCCTGTTTCTTTTAATATTCGGCAAATTCGCCTTTCGCTTTCACTATGGAAAACCCCTTCGGGGTTTTTGCAAAAGATATCCTTTTATGCCATTTGCTTTACGGCCTGTTCTATATTCAGACTCTTCTGTGAATCCGGTCAAGCCTTTCAACTATTTTATCCAAATCCGACTTCTGCTCCTGGGCCGGGCTCATGGATTTAGCCTCCTCTTTTGCCGCCTGGCGCTTCTTTTCAAGCTCCTCACGCTCTTTGGCCCGTTTTTCTCGCAGTTTTCTTTCCTCTTCCTCGCGCTTTGCCCGTTCTTCTGCCGCAGCCTGCTTTTTAGACTCTTCTTCCTCCTTTTTCTTTAGCTCTTCTTCCTGCTTTTTCTTTTCTTCTGCTTCTTCTTTTGCCTTCTTTTCTTCTTCAGCCTTTTTCTTTGCCTCTTGCTCTGCCTTTTCCTTTGCCTCCTGTTCTGCCTTGGCCTTTGCAGCCTCGTCCTCGGCAGGTTTGGCTTCTTCTTTCTTTTCCTCCTTTTGGGGAGCTGCCTTTTTTTCTTCCTTTTTTGGCGCCGCCTTCTTTTCTTCTTTCTTAGCCTCTTTCTTCTTGGGCTCTTCTTTCTTTTCCTCTTTTTTGGCAGCGGCCTTCTTTTCCTCCTTCTTGGGAGCTGCTTTCTTTTCTTCTTCGATTGTAAGGTCCGGCTCCGGGGCCATAGCGGCAAAATCGATATCCACATCTGCTAGCCGCTTGGAAATCGGGGCTATGTCTTCTGCAGAGCCTCCTTCTATAAGCACATCAATAAAACTTCTTACCAGTCTGACAGCTTCGGGGTGACGCATAATAAGAATGTCTGAACCGGCCATCAGGTAACAAACAGCTCCCACTGCCTCCATCAAAATTCCCCGGCGTTCCGGATCTCCAAGTTCAGGGGCGTCGTCTGCGGTCTGATTTGCTTCCTTGCAGCGCCATACTTCATTTCCAAGATTATTAATGATGGGATACTGCAGTTTATCGTCACCCTGGAGAAGAGCTGCCATCTTGATTCTTTCCATAACCGAATAAGAATATTCCATGCCGTATCCCAGGCCCCCTGTAGTAGGATCAACAACTATTCTTTCCGTGGAGACGCCGAGATTTTCAAGCAAAATGTTGACCTGCTTTGCAAGATTGACGTCAATGGGAGAAGACGAAGCTATAGTATGGCTGTATGCCATTGCAGCCGCCCCTATGCCCTTGTGATTATCATCTTCAACCGGGCCAAGCACCAGGCTTTCGCCTTCGCAGACCTCAGCAACCTTTTTTAATACCTCCTCATCCTTCTGCACATTTGTCGTTCCCCAGAGTATCAAGGGTACATCAATTGCGCCGAGTACCTTTTTTACTTTTTCAGCAACTTCGTCCGGGCTTGCATCGGTTCCGTTCGGATCAGCACTCTTGAGCTGAAGAACGATCATCTCTGCGCCGTATTCTTCCACACATTTTTTCGCCCATGCAGCAGGGTCAGACAAAACGTCTTCAAAAGGCTTTTTTGCCGCCTCAGACCAGTCCGGCGGCTCCATATCCCAGATTTCCATTGCAATCCTGGGCTTATTGGGCATCTCCCCTTCAAACGTATAAACCGGGAGACAGCTTTCTCCACCAACGGTAACAGCATTGTCGCCCTTACCGAGGGTGATCGGTCTGATCCTTCCTGCATAGGATTCTTTGTAGATTTCGAAGCCCAATGTTACCTCCTTATTATTATGCGATTTCGGTTAATGCGGTATCCTGGCTCAATATCCCTGAAAACTGCACATTTCTCCATCTCTAGATATATAGATATAAAAGATAATTTTAATATCAAAAAAATATGTTTTGTCAATAATTATAGGTCACTTTTTTAAGCATTATTCCAAAGCCCTGAAAGCCCCTCTACTGCTGCATTATCCGGTTTCGCTCCTCGAGGCGCTCTTTTAGCCTCGGAAACAGGTTCTGTTCAGTATGGGGCAAGAAAAGGGCAGCCACATAATTATCCATGAAAGACTTGGTTTCTGAGAGCTCAAAATTTGTCATTTTTCTAACTGTTGCGACCACGTCCCTGCGAATACTGTTGGTCAGGGCACTCATCCTGGCCCCCATCAGGGAGCCATTCCCGATAAAGGTAACCTTTTCCGCGTCAATTTCAGGCAGCAGCCCTATAGTCATGGTTTTTTCAAGATCAATGTAGCTTCCGAACCCGCCTGCCATGATAATGCGGTCCAGGTCATGGATCGAAAGCCCGACCTCTGAAAGCAGGGTCATGCAGCCGCTGTAAATGGCTCCCTTAGCACGGATTAAGTTGTCGATATCGATTTCCGAAATTACAACATCCCGCTCCACTCCGGCAACATCCCTCCAGGCCAGCACAAACTCGTAGACATCATCCACCTGGCGAAGCCTAGGCGTTTCCAGGTCCCGGTTAAATTTTCCCCTGTTGTCAATAATGCCCATCTCAAACATAACCGCCACAGTTGTAATCAAACCGCTGCCGCAGATTCCTATGGGACGCACATTTCCGATAGTAACATTCATGGGCTCCAGAGTTTCCGGATCAATTGAAAAATCCTCAATGGCGCCCTCTGTCGCCCGCATTCCAAACTTTATGCCTCCGCCCTCAAAGGCGGGACCGGCTGAACAGGCCGCACAAACCATCCAGTCCTTATTTCCGATCACCACCTCGGCGTTTGTGCCAATATCCATATACAGGGTAACCTCTTCGTCCTGATACATTCCTGAGCCCATTACTCCGGCCACTATATCTCCGCCTACATAGCTGGACACCTGGGGATATACCAGGGCTGTTATATGGTCTGGCAACTCAAGGCCTATTTCCACGGCCTTAAACGGCGGATAGGTGTTTGCCGCCGGCACATACGGTGAGCGCCGGATATATCTGGGATTTACTTTTAAAAACAACTGGGTCATGGTGGTGTTGCCTGCAAACGTGATGGTTGAAATTTCGTCCGTATCAATCCCTGATTTCTTTACAATTTTTGAAATAACCTTGTTGATCGTCGAGATAACCAGGGAATGAAGTTTTTCCAAACCACCTTTTTTTTCAGCATATACAATACGGCTGATAATGTCCTCTCCGTAGCTGAGCTGGGCGTTAAAATCACCGTACTGAGCAAGCGCCTCCCCTGAAATCAAATCTATAACCTGGCCATATATAGTAGTTGTTCCTATATCAACAGCAATAGCATAATTACGGTCAGTGGTATCGCCTGCATGAATATTTATTACCCTGTTTTTGCCGTCTTCGCGCACCGGCCTGGCGATATTTGCCGTGACCTTGAAATCCGCTTCTCTGACAACGTCAGGCACCTTGCGAACCACGGATAAATCAAACTCCAGGCGGTGCTCGTCGTGATCCCGCTGCAGGGCGCTTACCAGGCGGGTTACGTCAGCCTCGTTATCCGCATTGTCCGGGACCGGCATTTCCACGTAGACCTTTTCCACGGGCGGCACAAAAAGGCCTTTTTCCTTTAAATCCTCGAGGTTAAGCTGCTTGATGCGCGCTGTTTTGCGCGGGGTTGCCTGAAGATTCAACACCCTGGCGTCAATAGAGGATTCCGTTGGAACGCGGACGGTCAGATCGCTTTTGACCTTTGACAGACAGGCAAGACGATATCCTTTTTCAACATCTTCCTTGCTCAGCCTCTCGGAGATGCCTTCTTCGACCTCGCCGTTTTCTATCAAAACCCGGCATTTACCACAAACTCCCTCGCCGCCGCAGGAGGCGTTTATGTGCACGCCTGCATCCATTGCCGCCCGTATCAGGTTTTCGCCTTCTTCCACGGCAATCTGCTTTTCATGCGGAAGGAATTTTACATTGTACTGTGTCATAACAGACTCCAATCCCTGCGATTTATATTTTGTTTTATTTTTTAAAAGACTTAATTATAACCCATAGCGTAATCGGAACGCAAGGATTTTGAGAAATATCTCAAAACAACCGCCAGCCATGATATACGGCAAAAGCCGCAATCCAGGCAAGCGCCGTTGTATAACCCACGCTTAAAAAAGCCCAGCGCACAGAGCCTGTCTCACGGGAAATTGCTGTTACAGCGGCAATACACGGGATATAGAGAAGCACAAAGACCATCATGGCAAGGGCGGCAGCAGAGGTCATGCCGGAATTGCGCAGTGCGCGGCGCAGGGCATCTGACTCTGTTTCCCCTTCCACAGCGTATAACACCCCCATGGTGCTGACCACCACCTCCTTTGCCACGAACCCCGTAAGTATAGCCACGCTTGCCCGCCAGTCCATTCCGATAGGCTCGAAAACAGGTGAAATGATCCGGCCGATTCTGCCCAGATACGACTTTTCAGCATGTTCCACACGCCTGGCACGAACAAGTTCCTCTACCCGCTCTGAACGCTCAACTGCAAGCCTTTCGGCTTCCAGCGGAGAGGCCGGGGCCTTTTCCTGAGCATAAGTCTGCTGAATCTCATCTATGCGGGCATCATAATCAACTGAATAATCGACATTTTCCGGGTATGAAGACAGCGCCCATATGATAATCGAACCCACCAGAATAACACCGCCCATTTTTTTCAAAAACATTTTCGCCCTGTCCCACATGTGGATCATAAGGCTTTTTAACATGGGCACACGGTAGGGCGGAAGCTCCATGACAAAAGGGGCCTCTTCACCTTTAAAAAGAAAACTGCGAAACAGTCTTCCCGTAAAAATCGCGGCAGCAACTCCGGCCAAATAGAGTATGAAGATAACGGTTCCTGCAGAGCCGGCAAAAAATGTACCCGCCAGCACTATATAAACCGGCAGCCTGGCCGAGCAGGACATAAACGGGGTGATAAGCACCGTAAGAATCCGATCCTTTCTGCTCTCCAGGGTGCGTGCTGCCATAATGGCCGGCACATTGCACCCAAAGCCCATAAGCATAGGGATAAAAGATTTTCCATGAAGCCCGATAAGATGCATTATCCGATCCATAAGAAAAGCGGCCCGGGCCATATAGCCGGTATCCTCGAAAAGGGCGATACAGAAAAAAAGCAGCAATATATTCGGCAGAAAAACAATCACGCTGCCCACCCCCGCAATCACTCCGTCCAGGAGAAAATCCCTGAAAATCCCGGCGGGAAGCACTGATCCAAGCCCTGTAGAAAGCCAGGCAACGCCCTGCTCGAGCCATTCCATGGGATAGGCGCCCAGGGTAAAAGTGATCTGAAACATTGCCCAGATAAAAAAGATAAATATGGGAAATCCAAAAAACCGGTTAGTCAGCACAAGGTCTATGTTTCTTGAAATATCAACCCGTCTTCGCTTCGATGTGACAACCACCTCCCTGATAATGCCCTCGATGAACCCGTAGCGTTCATCGGTCATTACGATCTCGGGCTCTTCCTTGAACAAATCCGCCAGCCGCGCCCGCAAATTCTGAGCCATTTCCAGCAGCCCGGGGCTCTCATCCCCGAGTATGTCTTTTATCCTTTGCTTTACAACAGCATCGTCTTCGAGCAGTTTGATAACCGTCCATCGCAGATTGTAGGGAAAGTCCGGGCCGATTTTCTCTTCTGCCAGTATACGCAGCTCGGATATGGCATTTTCAATATCCTTGCTGTAACGCACTTTTCTGGATGCGGCTATACCCTGCCCGGATACCGCATGCTCCACGGCTGTTTCAAGCAGAACATCAATGCCCTGCCCTTTGTTGCCAACAGTAAACACTACCGGAACACCCAAAAGTTCCGAGAGTTTTTCCCTGTCAATCCTGTAGCCGCGGGATTCTGCCAGATCGGCCATGTTTAAGGCAAAAACAACCTTACAGTCCAGTTCCCGAAGCTGGTTGGCAAGATACAGGCTGCGCTCAAGGTTGGAGGCATCAATAATATCTATGACTACGTCGGGACCGTCTTCCAGGATAAAATCCCTGGCAACGATTTCTTCGATGGAAAAAGGGGTAAGACTGTAGGTGCCGGGCAGATCAATGATCTTTAAACTGAAACCGAACTTCTCTATATCACCTTCTTTTTTTTCCACTGTGACGCCGGGCCAGTTTCCCACTTTCTGGCGGGTGCCGGTCAGATGGTTGAAAATGGTTGTCTTGCCGGAATTGGGATTGCCGGCAAGCGCTATTCTGAGACGCTTTCTATCCATGAGTACGCTCTATCGGCTCCACAGTAATTGCAGCAGCCTCGCTGACACGCAGTGACACGTGCATTCCCTTAATTGTCAATTCCATAGGGTCGCGCAGAGGAGCATATTTTTCTATATAAAATTCCGCGCCCCTGTTAAGGCCCATTTCAAGGATACGTCGTCTTAGCCGCATGTCTCCGCTTACCGAAAGTATTCGTCCAAACTGCCCCTCTTTCATATCGCTTAAGCGCATGCCGTCAAACTTCTCCATTTATTCTCCGGGCTCAACAATTATTTTCTGGGCAAGCCCTCTGCCAAGAACATAACGCTGATTTCCCGCCGCCACAACCATCTGGCCTTTGCCGTAATTGGTTATGATCTCCAGTTCGTCGCCCACCCTGAGCCCCATGCTCATAAGCCTCAGCCTCGAACTAGTGCCGCCGGAAAGCTCCCGTATGACAACCCTCTCAGCGGTTTTGGCAGAGGTCAGCGGAATCCGGTTAACACGCTCGCTTAAGCATTGATTGCATATTCCGTATATATCCATTTTGTGCTGGAGCATGTGAAAACCGTGACTGTGGGCAATCTCCACCTGCAGATCTTCCAGTCTGGGATCTTCGAACTCAAGGATACGACCGCACTTTGTACAGATCATATGGTCATGATGCTGGCCCAGGTGCCTGTGCTCATAAAGAGGCTCGCCGTTTTTAAAACGGTTTTTCTGGGCAAACCCGTAGCGGCACATCAGCTCCAGGGTTTCCCCGATGAAATCAAGACCAAGGTCATGGCCCTGCTTTTTCAATTCAGACCGCATTTGTTCGGCGCTTACATGCTGCTCTGTCTGCAGAAAAGCATCCAGCACCGCTATGCGCTCATCAAGCGAATCAATCTGCTCCTGCCGAAAAAGAGATTCAAACTGCCGGCGTTCCTGTAAATGAATATCTCTCATAAAGGCCTTCCCCGAATATTTAAATAAAAGTATTTATATGTAATATAGCATTCACAGATTGTCAATAAGGCTTGATGTGCTCTTCTGATGTGCATTATATTTAATCAGGCTTGAAATTTCATCAACCA
>CAZVFQ010000007.1:0-54085 GCA_964626455.1 uncultured Desulfobacteraceae bacterium
TCTGCAGAACATTTTCAAGCGTGGGGTCTCCTCTTTTTGCTGCCTCTGAAGCATCTTCTGCCGAGACATAGCCTATGAGCTTTTTGTTTTTCCTGACAAAAATTCCGGATATACCGGAATGTTTCATTTTCCGCAGCGCGGCCTTGGGACCGTCGGTGCTGTAATAGGCCATTTCAGCGGGCTTGATCATGACTGATTCCGCGGTTATAACCTTTGCAATGTCCACGTCTTCGACAAACTTGGCCACATAATCGTCTGCCGGGTTGGTAAGGATTTCTTCTGCCGTACCTGACTGAACTATGTAGCCGTCTTTCATCAAAACGATGCGGTCGCCTATTTTAAGAGCCTCGTCTAAGTCGTGGCTTATGAAGACAATTGTTTTCTGTACCTTTTCCTGCAGCTGGAGCAGTTCATCCTGCATGTCGCTTCTTATCAGGGGATCAAGCGCGCTGAATGCCTCGTCCATGAGCATTATGTCGGAATCCATGGCAAGAGCCCTGGCAAGCCCGACGCGCTGCTGCATGCCGCCGGAAAGCTGATCAGGATAGGAGTTTTCGTTGCCTTTCAGGCCGACCTGGGCGATTGCTTCCATGGATTTTTCCCGCCGCTTTTCATGGGGGGCGTTCTGGATCTCAAGGCCGTATCCCACATTGTCAAGTACCGTCCTGTGAGGAAACAGCGCAAAGTTCTGGAAAACCATGCTCAGGTGCTCCAGCCGGAACTTGCGAAGCTGTTCGTTGTCAAGACCTGTTATGTCGATTTCGTCGACTGTAATTTTGCCGGTGGTAGGTTCAATAAGTCTGTTCAGGCACCGCACAAGAGTTGATTTACCGCTGCCGGAAAGCCCCATTATAACGAGAATCTCTCCTTCATTTACCGAGAACGTGACATCTGCCACCCCTATCGTATTTTTGGTTTTTTCCTGGATTTCATCTTTGGAAAGCCCCTTTTTATACATCTCTATCCCTTTTTGGGGATCGGGCCCGAAAACTTTGTACACGCCTTCAACGACAATTTTTTCCATTGTTTTTATTCCGCGTCAATTGGGTTAAGTAAAAATACATATCTCATTGTACTGTTATCTTATTATGATCCCATAAAGGGCTTAAATTATCAATATAAAATTTTCATGAATTATTTCAAGTTGCTGAATATTCAATATATTCTTATTTTAATATATGCAAAATGCAGTCATCGGTTCTTTGCGTGTTTTTGTGTGAAATAAGGATGTTGGGATAATCATTACGTTGCATCCTTTAATATAATAATATAAGCTTTTAAAATGCATTGTTCAAGTCAGGGCCGGCCTGCTTTATTTTCCATCCGGCTCAGTAAGCGCTGCACGGCAGGGCCCTATAGTAAAATATCTTGAAATTATAGGAAATATTGACGAGTCCTTAACTATTTTGATGAAATAAAATATATTAAAAAATTAATATAACCGGATAGGGGCAAGACGTCATGTTTTATTTCCTCCCGCCGCTTATTCGCGGTATTTTGACATTTGCGCTTTATGTTGCCTTTACCGTTCCGCTTTCACTTTTTCTTTTTACCGTGGCAATAGTAAAGCTTTTGTCCCCTTTCAGGGCTGGAAAACTGTGGAGCAGCAGGGTTACGGACTGGATTGCAAGCGGCCTGTGGGTAAGGTGCGCCATGTGGACCCACCGGTTGACCGGCAGGATAGGGTGGGAGACAAGAGGAATCGAAAAGATTCGTACAAAACAATGGTGCCTTATTGTTTCAAATCATCAGAGCTGGGTTGATATTATTGTGCTGGTACATGTGCTTGCCGGCAGGGTGCCGCCTTATAAGTTTTTTATCAAAAAGGAGCTGCTGTGGATTCCTTTTTTCGGCCAATGCCTCTGGGCCCTGGATTTTCCGATTATGAAACGCTATTCAAGGGCATTTCTTGAAAAAAATCCGCATTTAAAGGGCCGGGATCTTGAGACTGCAAAAAAATCCTGTGAAAAATTCAAGGAAATTCCCGTAACTGTAATGAATTTTGTGGAAGGAACCCGTTTTACGCCTGAAAAACACCGCATTCAGCAGGCCCCTTTCAATCATCTGCTAAAGCCGCGTGCCGGAGGGCTTGCAATGACGCTTTACGCCATGGGCGATCTTCTGGAAAATCTGGTCGATATTACCATTGTTTATCCCGAAGGTGCCCCGGGCCTCTGGGATTTTTTCTGCGGAAGGGTCTCAAGGATAAAGGTGGAGGCAAGGGTTATAAATATTCCAAAAGAGTTTTCCAGGAAAAATTATTTTACAAACAGCGATGTTCGCCAAAGATTTAATCAATGGCTAAACCGCATATGGAAGGAAAAGGACGAGATATTCGGCGCGATGCTTTATGATAAAAACCGTAAGCGGCCAGTTTGAGACTCAGAAGTGCCCGCCGCAGCCGCATTCACACCCGCTGCATGCTGTGATTTCCGCCATTGCCCTTACCACTTCGCGGGGATCTGCGGAATCCACGGATATGATTTTCATATTCAGGTAAAAAGGATCCAGGGGAATTTTTAGTCTCATTGGGAAAGGGAATATATGACCAAAAAATTCGGGTATATATGATCGGTATATTTCCAGGCTTGTGCAATGACCGACAGTTTTGCCTTCTATCCGGCGCTCAAGGGGCGCAAGTCCGGTCCTGCCGAGCCCGAAAATAAATTCCACGGGTTCCGGTTCCATAAGTTCCGAGCCGGAAGGTCTTTTGCCGGCCGAAATGTGAACCGTGACTTTTTTAAGCGGCCCTACCGGCGGTTTGTCGATTTTCATTGAAATTCCTTATACTTATTCCTCATGTAGTTGCTGAAAGAATCAAATCGATCATAACATACCAGTGTCCATACTATCAATACCTGTTGGGCGCAGACCGGCAATTGCCGCTAAATAATTATGAGGTTGCTGCAAGCGCAATTTGTTTTATTTTGCAAGGTTTGTTTAAGCGATTATTATTTTATGAAAACATTTAATTTCAAAGGAGGAAGGAAATGGGCAAAACACTTGAACATCTAAAGGAAGCGTTTGCAGGCGAATCTCAGGCAAACCGAAAGTACCTTGCGTTTGCAGAAAAGGCTGAAAAAGAAGGTTTTAAGGCGGCTGCAAAGCTGTTCCGTGCGGCTGCTGCGGCTGAAACCGTGCATGCACATGCGCATTTGCGGGCCATGGACGGCATCGGATCCACGGCTGAAAATCTAAAGGAGGCCGTGGCCGGTGAAACACATGAATTTAAATCCATGTATCCGAAAATGATCGAGGATGCCGAAAAAGAGGGAAATAAAGCCGCTGAAAGGAGTTTTTCATATGCCAACGAAGTGGAAAAGATTCATGCCGCTCTTTATCAGGAGCTTTTAGACACCCTTGCCAACCCTGAACAGGTTGATTGCTATTATGTATGCTCTGTCTGCGGCTATACGGTTGCAGATGAGGCCCCGGATACCTGTCCGATATGCGGAGCAGCCAAAAAAGCATTCGAGCGGGTGGATTAACCGCCTTTTGTCAGTCAGACATCCGCGGGTCTGTAAGATGTGTCCATGGATACTATGCTGTCCATGGTGAGTTCGTATATGGCCTGGTCCGCAGCCTGTTTCCTGGTGTGGATCAGGTCTTCTATGGCCGGATTTTTTGCATGTTCCGGGATCTGCCAGGGACTTTGTCCGTGATCGCGCACGGCGTTGAAAATATCTGAGGCCCGTATGCGCCGAAGATCGGTTGCCGGCTGGAAAGCCTGCTCTGTGCCTTCAATTTGCCGCAGCAAGCCCTTTTCGCAGAATATATCTGAAATTTCCTGTACCTGCCTTAAGGGTACTGACAGACGTCTTGAGATTTCTTCAGCCTCGGGCGGCGAAAGACCCATATGAAAATGGCGGGCGATTTCATAGAAGATGTAAAGCCCGATGACCTGCCGCTGTCCAGGACTTGTGCCCGAGCCCTTGAATTCAAGTTGGTAAGTCCTGATGTTTTGGATGGCATTTGAGATTTTGGCGCCTAGCAGGACAATAACCCAGCTTATATATATCCATACTATGAAAATGGGCAGGGCGGCAAAGGTTCCGTAGATTTTGTTGTAACGGGCTACACCTATGTTAAATCCGGTATAAACTTCAAATGCAAGCTGCCAGACCGTGCCGCATACAGCTCCGGCAATCAGGGCAGGCACAAAACGTACCCTGGTATTCGGCATCAGTATGTACATGGCGGTAAAGGCCAGCCAGAGGGCCAGATACGGAATCACCATGTCAAAAAGAATGAAAAAGTCCCTGAAGATCCTGTATTGCGACAGCGTCTGCATAACCGTATTTGATGACAAAGAAGTTATCATGGCCATTGAGATTACGATTAGCAGCGGGCCAAGGAGCAGCACGCTTATGTAGTCGGAAATCTTTCGGATTAAGGTTCTGTTGCGGGTAACCCCCCAGATATCATTAAATGCTCCTTCAACATTGCTCAGCATCATTATGACGGCATAGATCAAAACGCCTGTCCCCAGGGCTCCAAGGGCCTTGAAATCGGTATGGGTTATATATTCTATTATTTTGCTGCCCAGTTCCTCCTGCTCGGCGGTAAGGTAGCCGACCAGCACGTGTTCAAGTCTGGTTTCAAGCCCCAGGCCTTTTAGCATCGAAAAGCCGATGGCAAGTACCGGCACCACCGCCAGAAGGGTGCTGTAGGAAAGGGCAGAGGACCTTAGAAGTATGGTCTTGTTGAGGATGCTGTTTGCAGTGATAATAATAACCCTGGTTGCATAAAGAAATCCCATGTATAACTTTCCTGAGTCCGGCGGGTCGTTCCAGGCATCATTTTTCAGAAACTTGGCAGTCTTTTTTGCGGAGCGGGTGATTTGATTATTCATCTGTTTTCAGCATCTGTTCGAAAAAATCGTTGCCCTTGTCATCAATGATTATAAACGCGGGGAAATCCTTCACAGTGATTTTGTAAACAGCCTCCATGCCCAGTTCTGCAAAATCGATCACCTCCACGTTCGTGATACAGTCCTTTCCCAGCCGCGCTGCAGGTCCGCCTATTGAGCCAAGGTAGAAGCCTCCGTGGTTTTTGCAGGCATCTTTTACCATGGCTGAGCGGTTGCCTTTTGCAAGCGTGATAAGCGATCCGCCGTGTTTCTGGAATACCGGCACATATGGATCCATTCGCGCGGCCGTGGTGGGGCCGAACGAACCCGAGGCATATCCCTCGGGGGTCTTTGCCGGCCCGGCATAGTATATTATATGATCTTTTATGTATTGCGGCAGTTCACCGGTTTTTTCGAATTGTTGATTAATCCGGGCGTGCGCGATATCCCTTGCCACCACAATGTCGCCTGACAGCAGAAGCCGGGTGGTCACAGAATATCGGCTTAATTCACGCCTTATCTCATCTATGGGGCGGTTTAAATCAATTTGTACTGCCGGGGTTTCAATGTCGGGTTCCTCAGGCATGAACCTGCCCGGGTTTGTGTCGAGCTGTTCGAGAAAGATTCCTTGTTCGGTTATTTTGCCTTTTATATTCCGGTCCGCGCTGCAGCTCACCCCTATTCCTATGGGACAGGAGGCCCCGTGCCTTGGCATGCGTATTACCCTTACATCAAGACAGAAGTATTTGCCGCCGAACTGCGCGCCGATGCCAAGATCCCGGGAGATGGCAAGAAGTTTTTCCTCAAGTTCCGGGACCCGAAAGGCATGTCCGGATTCGTTTCCTGCAACCGGCAGGGTATCGAGATATCCTGCGCTTGCAAGTTTAACTGTTTTCAGGTTTGCTTCTGCCGAAGTTCCGCCGATTACAACAGCCAGGTGATACGGGGGGCATGCGGCTGTGCCCAGTGATTTCATTTTTTCAGTCAGAAAAGCAAGCAGTGCCTTTTCATTTAATATTGCCTTTGTCTGCTGATATAAAAACGTCTTGTTGGCAGACCCCCCGCCTTTGGCTATAAACAGAAAATCGTATTCATCGCCTTGTGCTGCGTAAAGTTCAATCTGGGCAGGCAGGTTGCAGCCGGTATTTTTTTCTTCATAGGCATCTATGGGCGCGTTCTGGGAATAGCGGAGATTGTTTTTTGTATAGGCATCAAATACACCTTTTGAAAGAGCCTGTTCATCATTTCCACCGGTCCATACCTGCTGTCCCTTTTTGCCAAGAATCACTGCCGTGCCTGTATCCTGGCACATGGGAAATACGAATTCAGCCGATATCACCGCGTTTTTAAGCAGTTCCAGGGCCACGACTTTGTCGTTTTCAGAGCTTTCAGGGTCATTTAAAATATCTGAGAGCTGCTGGAGATGCGAGGTCCTGTAAAGATGGGCCACTTCTGTAAATGCGGTTTCAGCAAGTAAAGCCAGTGCTTCCTGCTCCACTTTGACAACCGGCTTGCCTTCAAATTTTAAAACAGATACATGAGCATCGGAAAGACGGCGGTATTCAGTATTGTCCTTACCTGTCGGGAACATGGGTTGGTAGTGGAATTTTACCATGGCGGACTCCTTGTTTATGCAGATATAATTTTAGCGAAGAAATTAACTTTTTGCAAAATCATCAATATACAATGTCAATATAGAAATACGCCAAAAAAACGCGGCGATCAATACCCAGTTAAAATCAGACTTCTAATTTATGCCCGAACGAAAACCAGGATTTTTCGTCAAGGTCAAGGACGGCGAAAATTTTAACCGCAGGAATACCTGGCGTATTTTGAGGATTAAAATTTGAGCCGGACGCAGAGATTGGCGAAAAAGACGGTTTTCGTTCAGGCACTAATTTATTTATCTTCTTCCATTGCCCTGGCATATGTTTTTAAGGCACAGAAGTCCCCGCACATTGTGCATACGTCCCTGTCTTTGTCAGCGCTGTCTGTTCGCATTGCCCTTGCTTTTTGCGGG
Source organism: uncultured Desulfobacteraceae bacterium (assembly GCA_964626455.1). Classification (GTDB taxonomy): domain Bacteria; phylum Desulfobacterota; class Desulfobacteria; order Desulfobacterales; family Desulfosalsimonadaceae; genus Desulfosalsimonas. The sequence continues at coordinate 6,870 of CAZVFQ010000007.1, forward strand.
TCTATGGCATGTTCAAACATGGCCTGCCAGTCAAACCTGTTGCGCGCTTCTGTCATCTTCCGGTCTTTTTGCCAGGCAGAGGCAATACCCTTTTCCAGATCCCCGATGTGAGCCGCAATCTTCGAGGCAATAACCCCTTCGCGTACTTCTTTTGTCCCCGGAAGTGTCAGATGCTCGGCCGGCGTGACATAGCACAAAAAATCAGCACCGTTTGCCGCGGCTATCGCACCTCCCACAGCTCCTGCAATATGATCATGGCCTGCGGCTGTATCCGTGGGAAGCGGACCAAGCACGTAATAGGGCGCATCTGCGCAAAGCCGCTGTTGAAGCTTCATGTCATAGGCAATCCTGCCAAGGGGCACATGTCCGGGACCTTCGATCATTACCTGAACTCCGGCGTCTCTTGCCTTTTGAGCCAGGTCGCCCAGTACAACGAGTTCGCTTATCTGGGCCCGGTCATGGGCGTCGAATATGGTTCCGGGCCTAAGTCCGTCGCCAAGCGAAAGGGTTACGTCATAAGCCCCGGTTATTTCGAGCAGCCGGTCATATTTCGCATATAACGGATTTTCTTCGTTGTTTTTTGCCATCCATTCGGCCATAAGGCTTCCGCCGCGCGAAACCATACCCATCATTCTGCCGCACCCCTTGAGCATACGCAGGGTCTCCATGGTAATGCCGCAGTGTACGGTTATAAAATCAACCCCTGCCCTGCACTGAGCTTCGATTTCCTGGAAAATGTCATCAGCAGTAAGATCCGGGCAGTGTTTGTTTGCTGCGATCATTCGGCTTGCGGCTTTGTAAATGGGAACCGTGCCGATCATAACCGGTGATTTTTCCAGAATCGTCTTTAGCACCAAATCCAGGTCTCCGCCCGTGGAAAGATCCATTACGGCGTCTGCACCTGCGCAAACCGAGGCATCCAGCTTGGCAAGCTCTTCTTCAGGATCGTAATGGCTCGGAGAAGTTCCGATATTTGCGTTTACCTTGGTGCAAAGACCCTTTCCTATGCCCCGGGGGACAAAGTCGCGTCCTGTATTTTTCGGAATCACCACGCGGCCGAGTGCGACTTGTTCGCGCAAATAATTTGCAGAGACCCCCTCTGTTTCTGCGACTTGCTTCATTTCATCGGTAATATGTCCGGATCTTGCAGATTTAAGCTGTGTCATGGAATTTTTTCCCGATTTTTAAGAGGCTTGATCCAGTCTCTGGATTATTTCACGGGCTACTTTTTGACCGGAAAGCAGCATTCCCCCGAATATAGGGCCCATGCGCGGGCCTCCGGCCGTTGCATTGGCTGCCATTCCGGCAACATAGAGCCCGGGAAAGATTTCTTTTGTGTTTTGTGTTGTATCGGTTTCAGCCCTGTCAGCCCACATTGCCTTCTGGCCCACTATGCCTCCGGTGGAGGTATTAAGCCTGCCGGGAATTTTGCCTTCCACCACTTTTACAATATCGGTGTCATGTCCCGTGGCATCGATCACGAATCTTGTGCGTACGGTCAAAGGATCCACGTGCAGCCCGGCCATTTCCACGGGAGACCAGTTGATAACCAGCCCTTCGACCTGTTCCGGCCGCATCATGACATCTTCCACCGTGACGCAGTTAAATATGGTGAGCCCGGCCTTAACAGCGCGGTCAGTAAGCGAGGCCACAGCCTCTACCCCGTCTGCCGTGTAATAGTCGTTCTGATATTGGTTGTACCTGATTGAAAATTCCTCGAGTACAGGCAGGGCCTCTGACTGGACCACGATTTCATTAAACAGCATGCCGCCGCCCCACATGCCTCCGCCGATCGTTAGTTTTCGTTCAAAAAGGGCGGCTTTTTTGCCGGCCTTTGCCAGATAGTAGCCCGCCACAAGACCGGAGGGGCCGCCGCCGACAATTGCCACGTCTGTTTCCAGGTTATCTACGAGTTTTTCATGGTAGCGGTCGATAATAGCGCGGGATATGACAATTTCGTCAAGTGCCATGTTTTTCTCCTTTCGTTTCAATAAAAAAGCCGCCTTCCGGCAGGGAAAGCGGCTAAACGTCCATTTTTTGTAATGATGCATGGATGTTCGTCGTTTTCCCTGCGCAGGCATTATCCTGATCAGGTTTAAAGGGTTATCCGTTTCTTTACGGATTCTCAGCCGGGTTCCGGCACCCCCAACAACGATTTGCAAATTTTATGAACAAAGATTAAAACCCCTGAATGAAATGTCAAGAAAAAGTTTCAAAATCAAAGAGTCTGTTGTAAATATTGATATATTTTTAGACAGCGTTTTATACTGCAGGGCCGAAACCCGGAATGGGGAGTGAAATCGATGCGCAAGAAGGCCATTTATGGAATAAAAGAAGGCGACCGGTTTTTTGTGACCAGAACTTTTAATGAGTCTGACATGCTCGGGTTTGCAGAAATCTCGCGCGACTACAACCCGGTGCATTTTGACGAACGTTTTGCCCGTTCCCGTGGATTTTCAGGCAGGATATGCCACGGACTGCTGATAGGTGCCATGCTCACCGAGATAGGCGGTCAGCTCGGATGGCTTGCATCCGGTATGAGCTTTGACTTCAAAAAGGCGGTTTACCTGAATCAGACCGTGACCTGTGTGCTTGAGATAACTCATGTGGATGAAAAGGGCAGGGCAGAGGCAAGAGCCGTTTTCACCGACAACCACGGAGAAGTCGTCATGACAGCCGATCTTTCAGGATTTCTGCCGGCAGACGCCCAAAAACGAATCATGAAGCGGATGATTGCCGAGGGCGATCCAACAAACAAGGCTGCCAACCCCTAAGGGCGGATCCGGATAAGTTCTCCGCACAGATGTTGATGCGCCACTGAAAAGTTCAGGCAGCGGCCTGCTGCCGGCTCAGATACCACGGACAGGGCCTTTTCCGGCGTGTTGTTTGCTTCGCTGAGATGTGCAAGGATAACATGTTTTAACCGCTCGCCCATGACTTCCATTAGCAGATCGCGTGCCGTCTCGTTGGATAAATGGCCTGTACGGCTTTTGATCCGCTGTTTTACAGGCCATGGATACGGACCCTGCTCCAGCATTGCGTAATCGTGGTTGGCCTCTAGCACCAGCAGATCACAGTTTTTCAAGTGCTGTTTTACCATATTCGGGGCAAAACCCAAATCTGTTGCTATTCCAATTTTCATTCCCCCGCTTTCCACGGTGAAGCCGGCGGGTTGCGCGGCGTCATGGGATACTGAAAAGGGACGGATGACAAGTTCGTTTATGCGAAAACAGAGCCCGCATTCAAATGAACGAAGTTTGCCGATCCTGCCCAGCTGTTCAGGGATTGCCTTTTGGGTGGCAGGGTTTATGTGGACCGGCAGGCCGTAGCGTCTGGAAAGAACGCCAACACCTGTTATGTGGTCTGAATGTTCGTGAGAGACCACGATGGCATCAAGGCTTTTCGGGCAGATATCCCGCTGTTTCATCCTGTGTTCTAATTGAATACCTGAAAGGCCGGCATCAAACAGGATGGCGGTTTTATTTGACTTTATATAGATGCAATTGCCTTTGCTTCCGCTTGCAAGTACACATATGGAAAGGGTTTTTGGGCAGGAGGTCTCTTTCATAAGCCGGTATGCCCGAAACCGCCGGTATTCCTTTCGGATTCATCCAGAGTGTCGGCAATCTCGACGTTTATACGCGGGATCCGGCTGACGATCATTTGAGCTATCCGGTCGCCCCGCTTAACTGTAAAGGACGATACTCCGTGGTTTATAAGCGCCACCTGTATTTCTCCCCGGTAGTCCGCGTCAATGGTTCCCGGCGAATTGATCAGCCCGATTCCGTGCTTTACCGCAAGCCCGCTTCTGGGGCGAATCTGGGCCTCGTGATCCGAGGGAAGCTCCACCGCAAATCCTGTTGGTATAAGTCGGATTTCACCCGGGGCAAGGGTGACGGGCCGGGTGACAGCCGCGCACAAGTCCATGCCTGCTGATCGGGCGGTCATATACTGCGGCGGCGGGATGTCCTGATCGGATTCAGGTCTTACCCGCCGGCATTTTACGGTTATTTCACCAGGCATTTGTCCTGCTGTTTATTTGTTTTCGAAGTTTTTCTTCTGCTGCCGCCCGGGCCTGTTGTCTTTGTCCCTTCCTCCTCCGCGGTTGTCGCGCGGATTGCGGGATGAAGTCGAATTTCTGCCGTCGCGCGGTGCCCTGGAATCAGGGGTTTGGCCGTCCTGTTTTTCCGGTGCTTCAAGCAGGGCCTTATGGGAAAGACGAATTTTGCCTTCCCTGATATCAATGACCTTTACCTGCAGCTTATCGCCTTCCTTTACAACATCGGATACGTTTTTAACACGGTAATGGGCCAGTTCCGAAATATGTACCAGGCCTTCCGTCTTGGGCTTTATGGCCACAAAAGCACCGAAGTCGGTTATCCGAACAACTGTTCCTTCATAGACCTCTCCTATTTCGGGCTCGGAGCCAATCTCTTTTATAATCTGCTCTGCGGCATCCCCGTCTTCCCTGGAAAAGGCCGAGACTTTGACAAGGCCGCTGTCATTTATTTCGATTTGTGTATTGGTGTCATTTTGAATCTGGCGGATATGTTTTCCTCCGGGGCCTATCAGCTCGCCTATACGCTCCGGGCTGATCTGTATGTTGATTACATGCGGGGCGTAAGGGGAAAGTTCCTTTCTCGGAGCGTTTATAGTCTCCTCCATTTTGTCCAGGATGTGGAGCCGGCCTTCTTTTGCCTGCTCCAGTGCCAGTTCCAGGATCTGTCTTGAGAGTTCTTTTATCTTGATATCCATCTGCAGTGCGGTGATGCCGGTTCGTGTTCCTGCCACCTTGAAATCCATGTCTCCGAAATGGTCTTCATCCCCCAGGATATCAGAGAGAATCATTGACTTTTCCCCGTCTGTGACAAGTCCCATGGCAATACCCGAAACAGGGGCTGTAACAGGAACTCCGCCGTCCATAAGGGCCATGCTCGAGGCGCATACAGTAGCCATTGAAGATGAGCCGTTTGATTCAAGGACCTCTGAGACCAGCCGGATTGTGTAGTCAAAGTCTCCTTTTGCAGGCACTATCTTTTCTATGGCGCGTTTTGCCAGTGCTCCATGGCCTATATCACGCCGGCTTGGACCTCCGGGGCGTTTTACTTCTCCTACGGAATAGGGTGGAAAATTGTAGTGCAGAAGAAACGGAAATGTTTCATCTCCCAGCAGTGTTTCAACCCTTTGTTCGTCCTGGCCGGAGCCCAGGGTAAGGGCCGCCAGAACCTGGGTTTCACCCCTGGTAAACAACGCACTTCCGTGGACACGCGGCAAAATGCCCGTCTCACATGTTATGTGACGGATCTGATCGGTTCTGCGGCTGTCGATACGTCTGCCCTGGTTTAGGATCATATCACGGCAGATTTCCTTTTGCAGATCCCCCAGAGCTTCGGCGGCCTCGGATTTATTTTCTTCGTATTCATCGCCTAATGCTTCAAGAGTTTGGGTTTTGACCGCTGCTATGGCCTGGCGGCGCTCCATTTTTTCAGGTACCGTTACAGCCTCCCTGAGCCTGTCTTCGGCCAGTTCTTTTACACGAGTAATTATTGCGGGATTTTTTTCAGGCAGCTCAAACGGCCTTTTTGCTCTGCCGATGCTGTCGCGCAGTTTTTCCTGGATATCTATCAGGGGCTGCATTTCCTGGTGGGCATAAAAGATCGCCTCTATCATGTCTGACTCAGATACGAACTCGCCGCCGCCTTCCACCATTATGATACCTGTTCTGGAGCCGGCTACAATGAGGTTTATATCAGATTCCGGCCAGCGCGCGATGCCCGGATTTATCACGAAACGGTTATCTATGCGTCCGACCCTTACACAGGCAATGGGCCCTTGAAACGGAATGTCAGATATTTCAAGAGCAGCCGAGGCACCGATCATGGCAAGCACATCAGGTTCGTTTTCTTTGTCCATGGACAGTACAGTAGCTATCACCTGTGTTTCATAGTTGTAACCCTTTGGGAACAGCGGCCTGATGGGTCGGTCTATCAGGCGCGAGGTCAGGGTTTCCTTTTCGCTGGGACGGCCGATTTCCCGCCGGAAATAGTTGCCGGGAATGCGCCCTGCAGCATATATTTTTTCCTGGTATTCCACTGTAAGGGGAAGAAACGACACTTCGGGTTTCGGCTCATCGTTTGAAACCGCTGTTACCAGTAACATGGTTTCGCCGTACTGGACCAGAACAGAGCCGGACGCCTGCTTGGCCAGTTTTCCGGCCTGGATGCTAAGTGTTTCTCCGCCTATCTGGGTTTTAAATGATATTTCCATAATAAACTCCTGAGCCATTCAATTAGGATTCAGATTTCCCAATATAAAAGGGAAATTATCCGAGCCGGCAAACTGAAAGCGTTGTTTGGTATTTTTTGCCGGCATTTCCGGCATTTGTGCATATGCACATACTGCGGCAATCGGGCTTAATTCAGGCTATTTCCGGATCCCGAGCTGCTTTATCAGCTCCCGGTAGCGGTTTATATCCTGGTTTTTGAGATAGTTGAGCAGACGGCGCCTTCTTCCGACCATGACCAGCAGTCCGCGACGGGAATGATGGTCCTTTTTGTGACTTTTCAAGTGCTCGGTAAGATTAACGATGCGGTCTGTGAGCAGCGCGATCTGCACCTCGGGTGATCCCGTATCCACATCATGCCGTTTGAACTTCTCAATTGTACCCTGTTTGTTTTCCATCGCCAGATTCACTGTTTCCTCCTGTATTATGTCTTGCATATTTAATATTTGATGGTTTTGTAAAAAATTGATTTCTTCGCTATATGTTTTGAATTTCGTATTTTATACCATAAATATCAGTTTGATTGAAAAACACAACAATAAGAATATCCGTATTTGTTTTCATCTTTTTTGATAACCGCCAGCAGGCGCATTTCCGTATCAACTATTTTGATATATTCCTCTGTTTTCTGTATCGGATCAAAGTGTTGTTCAGCAATGTCAGCTTTTGAAATCGGCCTGCCAAAGCGGATTTTTTCAATCAGGGGTTCATCCGCCGTGCAGGCCGGAATTCCGCCAAGGCAATCTGCCATGGGGATAAGAAAGCGCCTCAGTTTCTCAGGGCTTTCGGCTTGCTCAATCTCTGTGAGTGTGGCGGCTTTCGCTATGCCAAAACCACTGCTTTCCGTGCGGGTCAGCCGGGTTACATGTCCTCCGCATCCGAGGTGTTTTCCTATATCCGCGCACAGGCTGCGGATATAGGTGCCGCCGCTGCACTCAACTTCAATGCCGATTTCGGGCGGATCCACCCTGGTTATTCTTATATCGTGGATTTCTACAGCCCGGGCCGGCTTTTGAACCGGATTTCCCTGCCGGGCGTACTTGTATAAGGGCACGCCGTTATGTTTTAAGGCCGAATAGGCAGGCGGTACCTGCCGGATCAGGCCCGTGAATTTATGCCTTATCCTGTTTAGTTTTTCCTCTGTGATTTCAGGAACCGGGTTTCTGGCCGTAATCTGTCCGGTACGGTCCATTGTGTCGGTTTCAATGCCCAGTCTCAGCACGGCTTCATATTTTTTGTTCCCGTGTAAGAAAAAGCGCGACAGACGAGTGGCACGGTTTACCGGGCATATGAGAACGCCGGTTGCAAACGGGTCTAAAGTGCCAGTATGGCCTGCCTTGTATATGCCGGCAAGCCTTTTTATCCGATTTACTACACCTGCTGAAGTCTTTCCCTCCGGTTTATTTACTACAAGCATTCCGTCGCCGGCAGAAGCGTTTTTCGCCTTCCTGAGGCAGTTTTCAGATTTTTCAGCTGCATTATTGTTCATTGCCGGGCTCTCGATCATAACAGATGATTTGCAATAGAATAGAGATGTTTTTTAACTTCCGGCAGCGGGCCCTGGACATCGAATCCGGCTGCATTCCTGTGGCCGCCGCCGCCGAATACTGCAGCAAGATTGGCTACATCCACCGATCCGTCCGATCTTAAACTTACGTGAAATGAACTGCCGTTATGAGTGCGCAGCAGCCTGCTGCTGGCCCGCTCACAGAGCAGTGCTGCAACCCTTACGTTTTCGATGCGCCTGGCGTAGTTGATAAGGCCGTCCACATCAATGATGGATGTGCCGGTGGCATGCAGCATATTCTGGGTCAGTGTCATGACCGAGAGTTTCCCGTTTTCCGATATTTCAATGGTGTCAAAGAGCATGTTTAACAGTTTAACCCTGTTAAGCGAGATGGTTTCATATACATGATGGGCCACCTTATGGGCATCTGCTCCATGAGCAACCATTTCATGGCACACCTGAAAGGCCTCAGAGTTGGTGTTGGAAAATCTAAAGGAGCCGGTATCAGCCATTATGCCTGTATATACTGCATATGCCATGGCAGTGGTAACAGGAATATCCATTGCGGTGATAAGCCTGTAGATCAGCACTGTTGTGGAGGCCGCCCTTGGATCAATTAACTGGTACTTGCCAAATCTGCTGTTGGTTGCATGATGGTCAATGTTTATAATCACCGGGATTCTGCTGATGGCCTCGGCGGCCTCGCCTACCCGCTGCAGATCTGAACAATCCAGAATCACCGCAGTATCGTATTCCTCCAGTTCCCCCGGATTATTTTTTATCCTGTGGATCGAAGGCAGAAAGTTGTATACCGCAGGCAGTACGCTTTCGTTGTATAGTTGGACCTTTTTTTTAATCTCCTCGAGCGCCAGGCCCATGGAAAGCAGCGAACCTATGGCATCACCGTCCGGGTGGATATGGGTTGCCAGCAGTATCTTTTTGCTATTCTTCAGTTGTTGGATAATCCGATTCATTTTCGTCATGCAAACGTTTTATCACCCCGTTGATATGGGCTGCGTATTCTATGGAGTCATCATAGAAGAACCTGAGTTCCGGCATATAGCGCAGCTCCAGCTCCTGGGCAAGAGTGTGCTTGATATAGCCCCGGGCTTTGGCAAAACCCGCCGAAGCCTCCTCTCTGGTTGAAAAATGTCCGGAATTAACAAAATATATTCTTGCCAGCTTAAGATCCGCCGTCATTTTAACGCCGGTGATTGATACCGTACGCAGCCTTGGATCTTTTATTGACTTATTAAGCATTTCCGAAAGGGTCTGCTGAATAAGTCCGCCGACTCTTTCCGCTCGCCCGTAAGGTTTCATATGTTTAGTATCTCCGTTTCGGTTTCAATGATTTCAGCAAGCGCTGTTTTGTAAATAAATTCGTGCAGTTTGTCAATTTGTGAATTTATCGCCCTGCGGTTGTTGCCGACAAGGGCAAATCCTATTTTGGCCCGCTGGTGGACATCATTGAAGTCGACCTCTGCAACAGAGGCATTGAATCCGTTCTTGCTCCGGGAGATAATCGACTTTATGATTTTTCTTTTTTCCTTCAGCCCGTGGCAGTCATTGAGCCGGAAAGTGATGGTGCCGAATCCGATTACCATACGGCCTATTCAATCACAGGTTTGATTTCTTCAAGCCAGTAACATTCGATAATGTCGCCGTCCTTGATGTCGTTGAACCTTTCTATACCTATGCCGCATTCATAGTTATGCGTAACTTCTCTTACATCGTCTTTGAACCGTTTTAATGAAGAGATCTTGCCTTCATGGATCACAATGCCATCCCGGATAAGGCGGATGGGCTGGCCCCGCTGGATTTTTCCCTCAAGGACCATGCAGCCGGCAACCGCTCCCATGCCGGGGACGTTGAATACCTGCCTGATTTCGGCTCTGCCCAGCACCCGCTCTTCATAGCGCGGGGCCATCATACCGGCCATGGCATCTTTGATATCCTTGATAGCATCGTAGATTACGTTGTAGTATTTGATGTCAACATCTTCTTCTTCTGCCAGTCGTGTTACCTTTGCGGCAGGCCTGACATTAAAACCCAGTATAATGGCGTTTGACACCGCGGCAAGGGATATGTCGGATTCATGTATCGTGCCTGTTGCCGAATGCACAATGTTGATTTTGACCTCATCGGTGGACAGTTTGGTCAAAGAGTCCTTGAGTGCTTCGATTGAGCCCTGCACATCCGCCTTTATAATCAGGTTCAGTTCTTTTACATCGCCTTCCTTCATTTTTTCATAAAGGCTTTCCAGGCTCATGCGGGTTGTTTTTCCAAGTTCCCTGGTACGCTGTTTTTCCTGCCGGTGTTCGCTTACCTGCCTGGCATCTTTTTCTTCTGCCACCGCTATTAACTCGTCGCCCGCCATTGGAACACCCGAGAGTCCAATTATTTCAACCGGATAAGAAGGTCCGGCTTCTTTTAATGATCTGCCCAGATCATCGAACATTGCCCGGATTTTTCCATAATGAACTCCTGATACCACGGGCTCCCCGGTATGAAGTGTACCTTCGCTGATAAGTACTGTGGCAACGGGTCCCCTGCCGCTTTCCAGTCTTGATTCAATGATGAATCCTCGGGCCGGCTTGTTGGGATTGGCCTTTAACTCCAGGACTTCAGACTGCAGCAGCACCATTTCCAGCAGGTCGTTTATGCCGGTTTCCTGTTTGGCTGAAACCGATACGCATATGGTATCCCCGCCCCATTCCTCCGGCACAAGGTCTTTTTCAGCCAGCTCCCTTTTGATCCGGTCGGGTTCAGCCCCGGATTTGTCAATTTTGTTAATAGCCACAATGATCGGAACTCCGGCTGCCTTTGAATGGTCAATTGCTTCTATGGTTTGAGGCATTACACCATCGTCTGCGGCTACCACCAGAATCACAAGGTCGGTTACCTTGGCCCCTCGTGCCCGCATGGCGGTAAACGCCTCATGGCCGGGTGTGTCTAAAAATATTATATCGCCGTTTTCATACGGCACCCGGTATGCACCTATGTGCTGGGTAATGCCGCCTGCCTCTCCCGCCGTAATCTTTGAATGTCTTATCACGTCGAGAAGAGATGTTTTCCCATGGTCAACATGGCCCATGATTGTCACAACCGGTGGACGGGGCTTGAGTTGTTCCGGGGAGTCCTGGCCGGTTTGAATGAAGTTTTCTTCTTCAAAAGAGGCTTTTTCAATTTCAAAATTGTATTCCGAAGCAAGAAGTTCCGCTGTTTCAAAATCCACGCTTTGATTAAGCGTAACCATCATCCCCATTTCCATTAAACGCTTGATCAACTCGTTGCCCTTGATTCCCATGCGCTTGGCCAGATCAGAGAGTATGACCGTGTCATCGATTTTGATACGGCGTTTTATAGCCTTGGGCGTTGTAACCTGGGGCTTGTGTTCGGCTGCAGGCCTTGCGGCCTTGCCTTTCTTTTTGCCTTTTTTGGCTCTGCCGAACCGATTATCATAGAGTGCGTCGCCTTCGACAACTTCCTTGCGTTTGAAGGCGGATTTTTTCTTTGCGGGTTTTTTTGCCTTCTCCGTATCTTCTTCAACAGCCTTGGGTTCAGGCCGCTTCTTTTTTTTCGGCCGGGTTTTTTCCGGTTCTGCTTTCTGCGGTTCGAGCCCCGGAGCTTCAGGGGTAGGCTCTGGCTCGGGGATTTGGATTTCCTCCGGTTTTTCGGGTTTTTTCGGCTCGGGCGCAGTTTCGGCTTCCGGCATTCGTATGATCTTTGCAGACGTGGCTTTTTTTGTTTTCTTCTTTTTGGTTTTTTTCGGCTTTTCGGCCTTTTCCTCTTCAGATTCAGAGGGTTTTGTTTCTTTTGCAGCCGGTTGCTTTTCTGTGGATTTTTTTGCGCTTTCTGCTTCTTTTTCAGCAGCCTGCGGCTGTCTATGTTCGGCTGTTTCTTCCTTCGGCTCCTCAGGTTCCTGCTCAGCCTGTTTTTGGGCTTTTTTACCTGCGTCTGTGCTCTCTTTTGCGGGTTTTGCGCTCTGTGTTTCCGCCTCTGCAGGTTTCTCTGCGGCAGCCTCCTCCTGTTGGTCCGCACCCCTCTGATCTGGTTCCGGGGCTGCCTCTTTTTCAGATTCAGGCGGGGCTTCAGCTGTTTGTTGCACCGGCGCCCCGGTTTCAGCCTCTGCTGCCTGTGGGCCGCCGGCTTCTTTTACCGGCCCGGTCTCTTCTTTTTCGGGCTTTGTCCCTGTTTGTTCTTCGGCCTCTTTTTCCGCCCCGGCAGATTCGGCCGCAGTCTTCCTGCGCCGGCGTATCACGTTGGGCCGTACCCGGGTATCTTCAACTTCGGCCTTTTTCTTGGGGCCAAAGATTTCGTTTTTTACCTGGTTGACAGTATCTTCTTCCAGAGAGCCGAGATGGCTTGATACATCAATGTTCATCTCCTGCATTTTATCCAGCAGTTCTTTGTTGCTCATGTTAAGCTCTCTGGCGAGCTCAAATACTCTGCGTTTTGCCATCCATCCCCCTTGAGTTTCCAAGATGCTGCTTTTTACGATATCCCCCGGCACCGCTGCTGTTGCGGACTGCGAAGCAGGTTTTTGTTCCGCGTGCGCTGCAATCAGCTTTCATTTAAATCCTCCGGCTTTTCGGACTCGGTGTCATTTGCCATTTCATCTTCATGTGCGGCTTCTGTCGGATCCGCTGAAAACTCCGGGTCCACTGCCTCAGTGGCTTTGTCAGGTTCACGAAAGTTTGCTGCTTCCTCTATCAATCGCCTGGCTTCATCTTCCGACATTCCGATCTCCCGGGCCAGGTCTTCGGCAGATGCTTTACTTAAGTCTTCAGCAGAAAAATATCCTTTACCAAAAAGCAGATTGGCCAAGGATTCCTCCATACCCGCCAGGTTCATCAGGGACTGGAACCCGGACTGTAATCCTTCATCATAGCGGGTTTCACTGATGACATCAAGATGCCATCCTGTGAGCCTGGATGCCAGTCTGACATTCTGGCCCTGCTTTCCTATTGCAATCGACAGGGAGTCATCAGGTACGACAACTTCCATGGCATGATTGACCTCGTCGATGATCACCCTGGAAATTTCCGCCGGGGCCAGGGCATTGCATACGAATTTTGCCGGATCTATATGCCAGGGAATAATGTCGATTTTTTCACCCTTTAATTCCTGGACCACGCTTTGAACACGGCTGCCCTTGATTCCCACGCATGCACCAACAGGATCGATGTCCGGGTCATTTGATTTGACCGCAATTTTGCCGCGGCTGCCGGCCTCGCGGGCCGCATTTACAATGGAAACCATGCCTTCATTGATTTCAGGGACTTCTGTTTTAAACAGGTTGATAAGAAAATCCGGATGGGTGCGCGATAAAACGATTTGCGGTCCCCGGCTTTCATCATGGACTTTTAGAATATAAGCCCTGATACGATCTCCGCGGCGGTATGCCTCGTTGGGGATCTGTTCGCGCCTTGGCAGCACTGCCTCTGCCTGGCCGAGATTGACAATTATTTCGTTTCTGCTTACCCTCTGTACGATGCCGTTTATAATTTCACCCTTGCGGTTGATGAAGTTTTCGTAAACAACGCTTCGTTCAGCAGCTTTGAGTTTCTGGATGATTACCTGTTTGGCTGACTGAGCTGCAATCCTGCCGAAGGTGGTTGTATCCATCTTTGTGCCGAGACTGTCGCCCACCTCGCATTCAGGATCGAGTTTTCTGCCTTCCTCTATGCTTATTTCAAAGTCCGGGTCGGTTACGTCCTCTACGACGTTTTTGAACTGGAAGACCTCGAGTTCTCCGCTTTCTTCGTTGTACTGGATTTCTATATCGATTTTATTGCCGAATTTCTTTCTGACCGCGGAGCGCAGGGCTTCTTCAAGTGTTTTGACCAGCACGTAGAAATCTATGCCCTTGTCCCGGCTGACCTGTTCAATGACGCGTTTCATGTCTGTGATCAGCATATTTCGTCTCCGTGATAATTGACCAGTCTGGCTTTGGTGATATCCCGATAAGGGATTTCAATGGTTTCGTTTTCAAGCGTAAGCTGTATCATGTCATCATCTGCAATGCCTGCGAGCACTCCTTTGAAATTTTTCTGGCCTCCCAGCGGGGCCCTGGTTCGTATGCGGGCACCGTGGCCGGCAAAGCGTTTAAAGTCGGTTTTTTTCGACAAAGGCCTTTCCGGTCCGGGCGATGAGACTTCCAGTGTGTATGGAAATTCAGTATCCAGCTTGATATCCAGAAGATCGTCTATCTGCCGGGATATCACCGTGCAGTCCTCTATGCCCACGCCTCCGGGCTTTTCAATAAAAAGCCGAAGAACCCATCCCCCGGGTTCGCGCTGGTATTCCACATGTATCAACTCCAAGCCTTCTGCAGCGCACATGGGCTCGGCAAGCTCCCACACCAGCGGAATCAGCTCTTCGCGTGATACAGGGGCCCCGGTTTTTGGCCCCGGTTTTTGACTGCTTTGTTTTTTTTTATAATTTTTCATGTCTCTTTTAAAAAAACAGAAATAAAAAACGGGCAATTTGCCCGTTTTGATCAGCTCTACCAGCGTTTCTTTCGGCTCTGCATCTTTTCCGCCGGCCTGCCTTATCCTCGCCGGGCATCCAAAGCGGAAAAATCATGGAGCGGGCAACGAGATTCGAACTCGCGACACCAAGCTTGGGAAGCTTGTACTCTACCAGCTGAGCTATGCCCGCCCTGGATCATCAATTAAAATAGATAAAAAATCAGAGATTGTCAATATCAAAAATCGTGCCGTTTTAAAAACCTTAAAAGAAAATTTAGACTGGGCAGGGTTACTCGTCTATTATTGAGCGGATTTTTGCAAGTTCTGCCCGGATTTCCAGGAGAAGCAATTGTGCGGTATCTGCATGGGAGGTTTGTTTCGGGTGTTTTTTTAAGTGCTTTTTTGCGCCTTCAATTGTGAATTTTTTTTCGTAGAGCAGATGCTTGATTTCAAGTATGGTTTCAATGTCGGATCTGCGGTAAAGGCGTTGGCCGGATTCGGTGCGCCTCGGCTTGATTGCTGAGAATTCCGATTCCCAGAATCTTAGTACATAGGCGGCCAGACCGGTTATTTCCGTTACTTCCCCGATCCTGAAATAGAGCTTATCCGGTATGTGCTGCCCGGAAGACATGGACATGCCTCCTTTGAAAACCGTTTAAATCGGAAAGCCAGGGGGCCCTGCCTGCAAATTCACCAAACCTTCTATGCGGGAAGCGCTGCGTTAAAGTCAACAAGCAGGCTGTCTGTTATTTTCTGATGGATCTCGTTTACTTCGGCGTCTTCCAGGGTTCGGGTGTAAGACCGGTAAACCATACGCAAGGAGAGGCTCTTTTTGCCTTCGGGGATAGGTTTTCCGCTGTAGACGTCAAACATAAAGACATCTTCTATGAGGTCGGTGCCTGCTTTTCTTACATGATTCGTGATTTGTCCCGCCTCTATGCCGTAGTCAACTATTAGTGTTACATCGCGGGTTACGGCCGGGAATTTCGGGATCGGTTTAAATTCAGGAATCCCAGGCAGGCATGGGATCAGGGCTTCTATATGAATTTCAAATACAAAAACCGGCTGCCTTATCCCGAAATTTTTAAGGACTGATGGTTTTACTTCTCCTATAAGCCCGAGAAAAGTATCGTTGAGACGTATCTGTGCGGTCCTGCCGGGTTGTGTATAGCTGCACGCGGAATCCGGCATTTTGGTTCCCGCGGCATCTTTTATGCCCAGTCCGGCAAGAAGCGATTCTGCTGTGCCCTTGATGTCGTAGAAATCGCAGTATTCAGCTTTTGTATTCCAGGCAGATGGCTGTCTTAGCCCGGTCCACAGGGCTGCAAGCATTTCTGCTTCATGGGGAAGTTCCCGGCCGGGGGAGTTATAAAAGGCCTTTCCCACCTCAAAGAGTTTCAGGTTTTTCTCCTGTCTGAAAATATTTTTCTGGGCGGCCTCCAGGAGTCCGGGCAGCAATGTGGTTTGCATTACAGACTGTTCTTCTGACAGGGGATTTATAAGCTCTATGGTATTTCTGCGCGGATCTTCCGGGGCAAGGCCCAGCAGATCAGCGGCCCGGGCTGAGGTAAAGCTGTAATTGACGGCCTCATTAAATCCGAATCCCGTCATTAAATCCCTGATCAGTTCTCTTGTTTCCAGGTTTTTGCCTGGCGGTTCGGCCTGGGCGGTGATCTGAGGAAATGTGGTGCTGATACGGTTGTATCCCCAAAGCCTTGCCACTTCCTCCATCAGGTCTTCCGGCCTTGCCACATCCACCCTGAATGACGGGGGGCTTACCTCAAGCATGTCTGAATCTATATGGTTTACAGAAAATGTTATTGATTCCAGATAACCGGCGATCTCTTTGGTTCCAAGGCAAGTGCCCAGGTGCCGGTTTGTTTTGTGTGTGCTGAGAGAAATGGTTTTTTCTTTATATGGACGCGGATTTTCATCTATGATTCCGCCTATGATTTTGCCGTTTGCAATTTGGGACATCAGGTGTGCGGCCCGGTTCATTGCATAGACCGTTGCTCCGGGATCCACGCCGCGCTCAAAGCGAAAAGATGCGTCCGTGGCGATCCCCAAACGCTTTGCTGTTTTGCGGATTGAAACCGGATCAAAGCAGGCGCTTTCAATCAGAACCCGGGTTGTGGTTTCCATGATTTCAGAGTTCTCCCCGCCCATTACCCCGGCGATTGCCACAGGTTTTTCACCGTCGCATATAAGAAGTGTTTCTGAATCAAGCTTTCTGGATTTACCGTCCAGCGTAGTAAAGACATCTTCTTTTTTTCGTGGGGTGCGCACCACAATCCTGTGTTCTGCCAGCCGGTCAAAATCAAAGGCGTGAAGAGGCTGGCCGGTTTCCATCATTACATAATTGGTTATGTCTACTATGTTGTTGATGGGTTTTAATCCCACGGACCTCAGCTGCTGCTGAAGCCATGCAGGCGATGGCCCTGTCTTTATGTTAAAGACCAGCTGTGCTGAATAGCGGGGACAGAATTCAGGATTTTCAATCGTCACTGAAGTGTTTTCTGCGGCTTTGCCCTTAGATGTAATCTGCGGGACGTCGGGCGGCATGAGTTTTTTGCCCTGCAGCGCTGCGATTTCCCGGGCCACACCGATGTGGCACAGGCAGTCCGGCCGGTTGGGAGTAAGTCCGATTTCAAAGACCGTATCCTGCAGCCCCAGGGCTTCTTTAATCGGGGTGCCGGGTGCAGCGTCTTTATCAAGTATCATAAGCCCGGATGCGTCATCTCCGAGCCCGAGTTCAGCTTCGCTGCAAAGCATTGCCTCTGAGATTCGCCCCCGGATTTTGGTTTTTTTTATTGCAATACCGGAAGGCAGGATCGTTCCGGCAGGAGCACATGGAGCATTCATGCCTGTTTTTGCGTTGGGTGCACCGCATACGATTTTTGCAGTCCCTGAGCCGATATCCACGCTGCAGCAGAAAAGACTGTCCGCATCCGGATGCGGGGATATTTCTGTAATTCGGCCGACCACGATGGGGCAAAGGTGCTCATGGGGGTCGGTGACGGCTTCGACTTCGAGCCCCGCCATTGTAAGCAAATCAGCGAGTTCGTGCGGCCTCACGTCAATGTCCACGTATTGTCTCAACCAGTCCAGGCTGACTTTCATATCATTGCCTTGATTTTTGGATCAATTCGCAGTTTCTTGTTTCCGGTCTCTAGAACTGTTTTAAAAAACGTGTGTCGTTTTCAAAAAACATGCGGATATCGTTTATACCGTATTTGAGCATGGCAATGCGTTCAACGCCCATGCCGAAGGCAAAGCCTGAATACCTGTCAGTGTCATAGCCGACATTTTCAAATACTGCAGGGTGAACCATTCCGCAGCCAAGAACTTCAAGCCACCCTGTATCCGAACATACCTTGCAACCGGTTCCCCGGCACATGACACATTGAATGTCGACTTCCGCACTGGGCTCTGTAAAAGGGAAAAAACTGGGCCTGAAGCGAAGGCTGATCTGCGGATCAAAGATCTGATGCACAAATGCTTCCAGGGTACCTTTGAGATCACCGAAGGAAACCTTTTCATCCACCAGCAGCCCCTCCACCTGATGAAACATAGGTGTGTGGGTCAGATCCGAGTCGCATCTGTATACTTTGCCTGGTGCAATTATGCGGACCGGCGGCTGGTGAGATTCCATGTAGCGCACCTGCATGGGAGAGGTATGGGTCCGCAGGACAACGTTGTCGGAAACATAAAAAGTGTCCTGCATGTCTCTTGCCGGATGATTTTTGGGAATGTTTAAGGCTTCGAAATTGTAATAATCGGATTCAACCTCAGGGCCCTCTGCTATGCCAAAGCCCATGCGTTCAAATATTTTTGTGATCATTCGGGTAATGCGGGTGATGGGATGCAGGGTGCCCATAGGTGCGGGTCTTCCGGGCAGGGACACGTCTATGGCATCTTTGTCTTTTTCCTGCTTTTGCAAAAGTTTGGCAAGTGCGTCAGCAAAGGCGGATTCGAGTTCTTTTTTTACCTCGTTTGCCCTTTTACCGGCAGCCGGGCGCTGATCTTTCGGCAGTTCGGAAATGTTGCGCAAAAAACGGGTCACCCGCCCCTTGCGGCCCAGATAGAGAACGGAAAGATCCTGAATTGATTCCGCATCTTCTGCCTTTTTCAGTTCAGACAGAGCCTGTTGCCGAATTTGTTCAATTTCGTTGCTCACGTCTCATCAACCGCTTGCAGATGCCTTTTCAGCCAGTTTAGAGAATGCATAAGGATCGGATACGGCCAGTTCTGCAAGGATTTTTCGATCAAGCTCTATGTCGGCGCGTTTCAAGCCGCTGATAAATTTGCTGTAGGACAGATTGTTCATTTTGGCTGCAGCATTAATGCGGGTTATCCATAGCCGTCTGAACTGTCGTTTTTTGACCTTGCGGTCCCGATATGCATACATCAGGGCCTTGTCCACAGCGTCTGCGGCCGTGCGGTAGAGCCTGCTCCTGGCGCCCTGCTGACCCTTGGCCAGTTTCAGCACTTTTTTCCTGCGCTGCCTGGCTTTATATCCTCTTTTGACTCGCATGGTAATACTCCTTTTTGCCTGTTTTATCTGTACGGCAGCATGCGCCTGACTGCTTTTGTGTTGGTTGTGTCCATAACCTGCTGTTTTCTGAGTGCGCGTTTGCGCTTTCTGGTTTTCTTGGTCAGGATATGACTGGCATGGGATTTGGCAAACATGAATTTACCCGTACCGGTTCTTTTAAATCTTTTGGCGGCTGCGCGATTTGTTTTTATTTTAGGCATGATGATCTCCCTTAAACGATTAAAAACCAGTATGCAAAATATGGCAGAGTTTTAAAATTTTTTTAAACAAAAAAATATACCTTAACTTTTAGAAGTCGTCAACAAAAAAATACAAAGCGCGGGAAAATGCTTCCCCGCGCCCGGGTACTTAATGTGCCCGGTTATTTCATCCGGAGGTCTGCTCCGGCCGTTTTGTTTCAGAGATAGTGGTTTTTGAGCCGCCCGCCCAGCCGGGTTATTTCGGGCCCAGGACCATGCTCATGGTACGGCCTTCCATTTTCGGGGGCTGTTCCACGGATGCGAACTCGCTGGCATTTTCGGCTATGCTCTCGAGGACCTCCCTGCCCCTGTCGGTCATTGTGATTTCCCGCCCCCTGAACATCAGAGTTACTTTCACCTTGTTTTTTTTGCTGATAAATTTCCTGATATGACCGAGTTTGATTTCCAGATCATGGGTGTCGGTTTTGGGGCGGACCTTTATCTCCTTAACCTGGATTGCGGATTGTTTTTTCCTTGCTTCCTGCTGCTTTTTATCCTGCTGATAGCGGAAACGTCCGTAATCCATTATTTTGCAAACCGGCGGGTTTGCGTTCGGAGAAACCTCCACCAGATCAAGACCGTAGTCTTCGGCCTTTGAAAGGGCCGTGTCAAAAGGGATTACCCCGAGCTGTTCTCCTTCGGGATCGATTACACGTACCTCCGGGGCCTTGATTTCGCTGTTGATTTTTATTCGTTTCTCATCACTCTTTGTTTTTGCTATTTGGCACCTCCTTGGAAATTATAATACAAATACCCTTTTTATTTGATTGCTCCAAATTTAAACAAGAATCTATACCATACCTGCTGCAGGATGCAAGGGAAAATCACAGTCACACCCGCTTTCTCAGTAAAAATTCGTTGATTCGGGCGGCTGAAATGAATATGGTTGAACATCAATTTTAAAATGTTTGCAATCAAGTATGCAGCATGCCTGCTGCGTCATGTGCTGCAAACAGGCCGACGGAGTATATAAACGATAGCTAAATGAAAGACGCCATGGAGTTAAACGGAAAAACCGCAATTGTGCTAGGCGGAATCAAGGGTATAGGCAGGCAGGTGGGTCTGGCTCTGGCCCGCCGCGGAGTACGTCTTGCTCTTACCTATTATGACTGGGAAGAACACCTGGAGTCAATGCGAAACGATTTTGCATCCACAGACACGGACCACGTGATAGAGAAAGTTAATCTTCTTGACACAGAGGCTGTGACCCCGTTTGTAAACCGGGCGGCAAAAAGGTTCGGCGGGATAGATATCCTGATAAACAATATAGAAAGGGGAGGGTGGCCGGCGGTTCACGGCTCTTATACTCGTGAGCAGTGGGATCTTGAGATGGCCACAACCCTGCGGGCAAAGCAATGGGTTTTTGAAGCCGCCCTGCCTTACTTAAGGCAGAGCAAAGACGGTTGTGTGATAAATTTTTCGTCCATTGCCGGCCTGACCGGGCGTTCAGGCCCTGCAAGTCTTGTTTTCAACGAGGGCTATTCAGCCGCAAACAGGGGTATATCGCTTTTGACAGAGACATGGGCAAGGCTCGGAGCCCCGCAGGTCAGGGTAAATGAGTTGATGCTGGGCTTTTTCGAGACCAGACATGCCCATGGCACCCGGGGCTGGGGACTGCTTTCAGAAGAACAGAAACAGGCGATCATTGATCATATTCCTGCGGGCCGCATAGGAAGGACAGATGATGTTGTTGGCGCGGTTCTTTTTATTTTAAAGGACGCCCCGTATATGACCGGATCTGTACTGCGCCTGGACGGCGGCTACGTTCTGGGAGGAGAGGCTGTCGCCCCCATGCCCGAGGGCGTAGAGTAATCAGGCGATGTTGGAAGCTTCCAAGGAAATCCTTTTTTGCGCCCTTACGCAATTGCACTTCGTTACCCTGACGGCGGTGCGGAAAAGCGGGTTTCCGAGCGGAATTTGGGGCTCCAGGAGGCTCCTGGAGCGAGGAAACTCCTTTTTCGCACCGGCGATCAGCCAAGGTGCTTACGGATTTCCTTTCTGCAAAAATGCCGCGCCAGTGGAATAAATCGCTTTTTAAGAAGCCGTCAACGTTGAACCTTGAACTTTGAACTTTCTTATACATAAAGGAGCTTTGACCATGGAAACAGACAACAGCGCCGGCATTCCGCCGGTAAAATTGAGTGCAAGCAGTCGTTTTAATTTCCGGTGTTATCCCGGGATTTCGTGTTTTACCCGCTGCTGCCGGGGAATTAACATTATGCTCACCCCTTATGATATCATACGTATGAAAAACCGACTTGAAATGACCTCGGAGGAGTTTTTGGCAATGTATACCACCCCGCAGCTGCTCGAAAAAACCGATCTTCCGGTGGTCACCCTCAGGATGTTGGATGATGAGCCAGGCGAGCCTTTATGTCCGTTTGTACGTGAAGAGCGGGGATGCATAATTTACGAGGACAGGCCCACGACATGCCGCTATTATCCGCTCGGAGTAGCCTCGCTTAGCCACAAGCAGGAGGTTGAGGAGGGGTTTTATTTTTTTGTAAACGAGCCTCACTGCAAGGGGTTTGAAGAAGATGCCGAGTGGAGCGTGGATGAATGGAGACGCGACCAGGGTGTGGATATATATGACCGAATAAATGCCCCCTGGACGGAGTTGATTGTCAGAAAGCGTTCCATCCCGGCAAATATCCGGCTGACCCAGAAGACAAAGAATATGTTTTTTACCGCAAGCTATGATATAGACCGTTTCAGAAGATTCGTTTTTGAAAGTTCTTTTCTGAAACTTTACAAGGTGGATGAAAAGACAGTTGAACAGATCCGGCAAGACGAGCTGGCGCTGCTTGACTTCAGCTTCAGGTGGTTGAAATGGCTGCTGTTCCAGGACGGAAACGAGTTTTCCTTAAACGAGGAGGAAGCAGAAAAACGCCGCACTTAATAATCTTCATATACGAGGCCATTGGTATATTTCGGATTGTTTAAACGCTCTTTAACATCGACTCCGAAGGAATCGGCCACCGGCTCAAGCGCCTCCGGTGCGTTTTCATAGACCTTTCTTGCGGCATCGAGCAGGGTGTTAAGTCCGGCCCTGGTCATTTTCCCAAGAGGTTGCCTGCAGGGGCCGGACGGCATGCCGAGAACCTGCATCAGGGTTTTGATCGGAACCGGGTTTCTGGATCTGCAGGTAACTTCTCCAAAAGGTGTTTTTTCCGTAGTTTTTACGGTGACCAGGTCAAAAAGGGGTTTTAAATTGCTGAAGATTTTTTTGGCTGAACCATCGTCGCCGTTCAGGCTCAATTTCACCATTTCAGAGACAGCTCCGGGAACAATATTGGAAATAACCGAGATTACCCCGCCGCCCCTGATATCAGGATCTTTCATCATATCATAGGTGATGCCGTCATCTCCTGAGAGGATCAGGTATTTGTCACCGCAGCATTCCCGGGTGCGCCGCATGTTGTCCAGGCTGGCGGTGGCTTCTTTTACGCACCCTGCATTCGGGTAATCTCTGAAAAGCATTGCCAGATCTTCAGGAAACATTTGGGCGCCCGTACGTCCAGGGACAATGTAAGGTATCACGGTGGTGTCGGGATATGCAGCTGCAACGGGTGCTGCATATTCTTTTCGGATTTCCAGGGAACTGGGGCCATTATAATATGGATCAACCAGCAGCACCGCCTGGCAGCCTGATTTTACTGCGTGTTTTGTTGCTTCCAGGGTTTCAGCGGTGTTGTTGCTGCCGGTGCCTGCTATACAGATGCATTTGTTTCGGGTTTGGCCGGCGATAAGGTCGATGGCGCGTATGTGTTCTTTCCAGTCCAGGGTGGGGCTTTCACCGGTTGTACCCACAGCCAGAATTCCGGTAATGCCGTTTTCTATCTGGAATGAAACCAGTCTTTCCAGGCCGGCTTCGTCGATTCCGTTTTGGTCAAAAGGGGTGACCAGGGCTGTATAAGATCCGGGCTGCATATTGCCTCCTTAATTATTGTTTCTCTTCTAGCAGTAATATATGCTCATGACACATTTAGAATTATTAAGAATTTCAGCAGAAGGTGTCAATAAAAATGTGGGATGGATTTTTCTTGACAATTTCAGCCGCCATTTTTTAAGCTTTTAAATTCTTTAATAAGGTTTGAGACCGGGATTTAAAAACAGGTCCCGTGAAATTTAAAAAGGAGTTTTTTATGACAGAACAAATGACGGAAAAAACAGTGGATCAATATATCCAGGAGCAGCGGTTTGCAATAATGTCAAACCCTGACTGCAGCAACAGCCATTATAATCTTGCAACAGCACTGCTCGGGCTGCGAAGGTTTGACGAGGCTGAAGAGGAGTTTAAAGAGGCCATCCGCTGCAGTCCGAATTTTGCCGAGGCATATGTGCAGCTAGGCGGAATATGTCTTCAACGCGGGGATATCGAGGGATGCCTGGCTTATAATCAGCAAAGTGTCAGGGTTCGGGCAGGCTTTGCGGAAGGATACGGCAATATCGGCTTTGTGCAGCTTCAGAAAGGCAATGTGGATGAGGCGATTGCTGCCCTGGAAAAGGCGGTAAAGTTTAATTCCATGTTTATCCAGGCCTATGTCACTCTTGCAAATGCTTATCTTTTTGCCGGACAGGTAGACAAAAGTATTGAAACCGGATTAAAAGCCCTTGAAATTGATGAAAATTTCGCAGTGGCACACAACAACCTCGCCATTGCCTACCTGGAAAAAGGAGATGTGGAAAAGGCCGCTTATCACTGCGGCCGGGCCAGGGAACTCGGATATGAGGTGGCTCCGGAAATTGCAAGGGAAATAGAGGAGCAGAAACCATAGGAGTAAATTCAATTGTGTGTGTGGGCACGAAACTGCTTGCTTTTTTATTGACAATCAGATTCAAATGATTCTATAAATAGAATCTTTGTTATGGAAATTTGTATTTGATTATCAACAGCATTTTTAATTGATAGTGCTACGGGTGCGGTTTTTATAAACACGAGGCTTAATTTTAAGGAAAGGGAGGTATAACAATGGCAAAGCATGAAACCCCCTTGCTCGATCAGCTCGAAAGCGGACCATGGCCGAGTTTTGTAGCGGACATGAAGCAGGAGGCTGAGGCAAGGGCAAAGAATGTAAACAATGTCGAATTTCAAATCCCCCAGGACGTTATTGAGGATTTGCTGGGCGTGCTTGAGCTTTCCTACAAGGACGGAACCACCCATTGGAAGCACGGCGGTATCGTGGGGGTATTTGGCTACGGCGGCGGTGTTATCGGCCGCTACTGCGATCAGCCGGAAAACTTCCCCGGAGTTGCTCATTTCCATACCCTCCGGGTGAATCAGCCTTCCGGTCATTTTTATTCAACTGAATTTTTGAGGCAGCTCTGCGACCTCTGGGAGTTCCGGGGCAGCGGCCTGACAAACATGCACGGCTCAACAGGGGATATAATTTTCCTGGGAACCACAACCCCGCAGCTTGAGGAAATTTTCTATGAAATGACCCACAGGCTGGATCAGGACCTGGGAGGCTCGGGCTCCAACCTGCGGACTCCTTCTGACTGTATCGGCCAGGCCCGCTGCGAGTATGCCTGTTACGATACCCAGGATCTGTGTACTCACCTGACCATGGAATACCAGGACGAGCTGCATCGTCCGGCATTTCCCTATAAATTCAAGTTCAAGTTTGACGGCTGCCCCAACTGCTGCGTGGCATCCATTGCACGTGCGGATATGTCTTTTATCGGTACATGGAAAGATGATATCCGCATTGACCAGGATGCGGTCAAGGGTTATGTAAACGGTGAATTCAAGCCCAATGGCGGTGCGCATGCCGGCCGCGACTGGGGTCAGTTTGACATCCAGAAAGAAGTCATTGATCTTTGCCCCACCCGGTGCATGAGCTATGAGAACGGCAAGCTTGAAATTAACAACAAGGAATGCACCCGCTGCATGCATTGTATCAATGTTATGCCGCGAGCCCTGCGCCCCGGCAAACAGACCGGATGCTCCATCCTGGTGGGCGCCAAAGCCCCGATTCTTGACGGCGCGCAGATGAGCTCCCTGCTGCTTCCTTTTGTGGAAGTAAACAAGGAAAATGACTATCAGGAAATAAAGGATGTAATTGAATCCATTTGGGACTGGTGGATGGAAGAAGGCAAGAACCGAGAGCGTCTGGGTGAGCTCATGAAGCGCCAGGGCTTCCAGAAGCTGCTGGAAGTAACAGGTGTGGATCCGATTCCGCAGCATGTGTCCGAACCACGGCACAATCCCTACATCTTCTGGAAGGAAGAAGAGGTGCCCGGAGGTTTCGAGCGCGATATCAACGAATTCCGCAAACATCACAAGCGATAGAAGGGGGTTGATCATGGCTTTTATATCTTCAGGATACGATCCCGAAAATCCGATGAAGGATCGGGTTACAGATATCGGTCCGAGAAATTACGAGGAGTTTTATCCGCCGGTCATAAAGAACAACAAGGGCAAATGGCTGTATCATGAAATATTGCAGCCAGGGGTGCTTGTACATGTTTCCGAGACCGGCGATGAGGTTTATACAGTCCGAATCGGCGGTGCACGCCTGATGAGTGTTTCCCTTGTCAGAGAAATCTGCGACATTGCCGACAAGCACTGCGACGGCTATGTCAGGTGGACGACGCGCAACAACGTTGAGTTCATGGTAGACAGCAAGGACAAAGTCCAGCCGTTAATCGATGACCTGCAGGGCAGGAAATTTCCCGGCGGGTCCTACAAGTTCCCTGTGGGCGGAACAGGTGCGGGTATAACAAACATTATCCATACCCAGGGCTGGATTCACTGCCATACCCCTGCAACAGACGCTTCCGGGCCGGTAAAATCTGTTATGGACGAGATGTTCCATCATTTTCAGAACATGGACCTTCCCGCCCATCTCAGGATTTCCCTTGCCTGTTGCCTTAATATGTGCGGTGCGGTTCACTGCTCGGATATTGCCATACTGGGATATCACCGCAAACCGCCCATGATAGATCATGAATATCTCGACAAGATGTGCGAGATTCCGCTTGCTATTGCCGCATGCCCCACAGCGGCCATCAAGCCCAAGAAAGTCGAAATAGAAGGCAAGACAATTAACAGTGTTGAGGTCAACAACAGCCGCTGCATGTTCTGCGGCAACTGCTACACCATGTGTCCCTGCCTGCCGCTGGCAGACCAGGAGGGCGACGGAATCGTGCTCATGGTTGGCGGCAAGGTCTCAAACCGGATATCAGCGCCCAAGTTTTCCAAGGTGGCGGTGGCATTTATTCCCAATGAACCGCCCCGCTGGCCGAAAACCGCTGAGACGATTAAGAAAATCGTTGAGACATATGCTGCCGACGCAAACAAGTATGAGCGTCTGGGAGAGTGGGCAGAGCGGATCGGCTGGGAGCGCTTTTTTGAGAAAACCGGTCTGGAGTTCACCCATCATCTTATTGATGATTTCCGTGACCCTGCATATTATACATGGCGTCAGACATCGCAGTTTAAGTTCTAGAAGCATAAACCGAAACCTGCGTTTGGCGGCAGGATGTTAAAAAACAATTGCGCTGCGGCGCTTTAATCGCGCCGCAGCGCTTCACTTACATACTTTTAAGGATTAGACCAATGGCACTGGACTACGAAGAATCAAAACAAAAGATCATTGAAGGGCTGCAGAAAAAATCAAAGTCCAAATCCAAGTTCTATTTCAACGACCTGTCCAAGATTCTGGAGGCCAAGCCCCGTGAGGCCAAAAAGATTGTAAACAAGATGATCGAAGAGGGCATCCTTGAATATTGGTCAAGCGGCAGCACTTCCATGTACGGCCTGAAGGGTGCCGGCAAACAAGCCGGTGCCGAGCATGAAGAAGGATAACAATTTCTCGCCCGTCCATCCGGTTTCCGGTTTTTAACATTGCCGGCAGTCCGGTATTTGTAAAAAAACTGGGCGGATATATGCCATGCAGGCTGAATTAAATCATATCCCCCGTGTAATGATCGCCGGGCTGCGCGGTGGGGCAGGCAAGACAGTAGTATCTATTGGAATTGTTTCTGCACTTACCCGGCTTGGAAAAAAAGTCGCTCCCTTCAAAAAAGGCCCTGATTATATAGATGCGGGGTGGCTGGCCATGGCCGCCGGCCGCCCCTGTCATAATCTTGATCCATTCCTGTTTTTAGCCGACCGGCTGTGCAAGTCTTTTTCCAGGTATTCACAAAATGCGGATTTGTCAATCATCGAAGGCAACCGCGGTCTTTATGACGGACTCGATGCCCGGGGCACCACAAGTACCGCATCGCTTGCAAAAATTCTTTGCGTTCCTGTGATCCTGTGTGTGGACTGTACAAAAGCCACCCGTACAATGGCTGCGGTGGTTCTTGGATGCCTGCATTTTGATCCTGATGTGGAAATATGCGGGGTTGTATTAAACCGTGTGGCAGGTTCCCGGCATGAGAAGATTTTAAGATCCAGTATCGAAAGTACCTGCAATATACCGGTGCTCGGGGTTTTGCCAAGGCTTAACCCGGAAACTTTTCCGGAACGGCATATGGGCCTGATACCCACCCCTGAGCACAAACTGGCCGTTGATGCGATAGAATCCGCCGCCGCTACGGCGGATAAATGCATTGACCTGGACAAAATTGTTTCCATTGCAATGGGTGCAGCATCAAATCCCTTATCCGCATCACTGAAAGCCGGCAGCAGGCAATCTCCTGATATTTCGGTATATGCACAGGATTCTGCCTTAAACCGGCCGGCCGGCAGGGTTCGCATTGGGGTTGTGCGGGATTCTGCATTTCAATTTTATTATCCTGAAAATCTGGAGGCTCTGGCAGATGAAGGGGCTGATATAGTATATGTAAGTCCCCTGTCGGAAACCAGACTTCCTGAAATAGACGGGCTCTATATCGGGGGTGGATTTCCGGAGACCCACGCGGTCAGGCTTGCTGAAAACGTGAGGTTCAGGGAGGCCTTAAGAAAAGAGGTTGAAGCAGGCCTGCCTGTTTATGCGGAATGCGGCGGACTGATGTATCTGGGCAGGAATCTGATTCTTGATGAAACCTCTTATCCAATGGTTGGGGTTCTGCCTCTGGTATTCGGATTTTCAAGACGTCCGCAGGGGCATGGCTATACGTTGGCCGTGGTCGGCAGGGAGAATCCTTATTATTCGCCCGGCACGCGGATAAAAGGCCATGAATTTCACTATTCACGGGTATTGGAATGGAACGGATCGGATTCTGATTTTGCTTTTTCCATGGAAAAGGGCAGAGGCATTATCAATGGCAAGGACGGGTTGTGTTATAAAAACGTTCTTGCTACCTATACTCATATCCACAGCCTGGGCATGACGGGCTGGGCTGCAGCTTTTGTCAGGAGTGCACAGGCGTATAAAAGGGCTTTAATTAAATAAAAAAGCCGCGCTCCGGAAGTATATTTACTTTCCAGTGCGCGGCTTTGTTAATTGGTTTTTAATTTTTTATTTTTCGTGGCATTCATTGCAGGACTTTGGTCCGCCCTGTTCTTTGTGGCATCCCACGCAGTTTACATGGATCGCTGTATAGTATGATTCCAGCGCTTCTGCGTCCGGTTTCGGGCCCATGAAATCCTTGGGGCTTCCCGGGCCTGTTCCGCTGTGGCATTCAAAGCAGGACTGAACCTCTTCATCGCATTCCAGATCATCCAGGGGCTCTCCGGCTTCGTCATGATGACATTCGCCGCAACCTATTTCGTATTCTTCTGCATGGGTTTTATGGGAAAAATTTACAATCGCCTGTTTGTGTTCGTCAAAGGCCTTTTCATTTTTCATTTCAACGGTATCCGGGCAGTTATCGGTTCCCGCATAAAGCCCGGCCGCCAGGAGCATCGTAACCCCGCATACCGCGGCAAACAGAATCACTAAATTTTTCTTCATTTCGTCCTCCTCTTCGTGCAAATCAGGTTAAGAATATATCCGTCAATCAATTTTGATTTATCAAAAGAAATTTACAAATACCAGCCCCGGCCGCAGATGTCAAGAAGATTCCCATATCGGCCAGCAACCGCCCGGCAAAAAATAAAACCGCGGTCGGGTGGTCGGGCTGCTGGTGGAATGCGGGCAATAAGGCAAAAGTCTGGGAAAAACCGGGACCGCAATTTGGTCTTATTGGATGCCGGCTAAGCCGGGGGCAGCCTTTTCAGGCGCTGCATTCGGGCCGGGCATCTGCACGGCTCGCTACGCGGCGTCCGGCGAACTTGCCCCCTATCGGGGGCTCAAACAAGCGCCGGCCGCCCGGCTCCGCTCGCCTGCAGCTGTCATCCGTCCCTCATGCAATGCGCCCTCAAAGGCCGCCCCCGGCTTGGCGGCATGGTAAAAACCCGCATGTTTGAAGTTCACAAAACTGTCGAAAAAAATTCTTTTAAATCCGAGTGGTTGAAACAGCCTGGAGTCTAAACTCGAAGCTCCCCGGATCTTGGACAAGGGCCGTGGGGGGGGCGCTACGGAAAAGACTGAGAGAGTCAATTTGGTTTTTGCAAAGAGATTGATGAAAGTCTTGATAGGTTTGACGATCGAAAGAAAGTGTTTTGAAAATACTTTCTTTTAGCCCTCATCTGCTTGTCCGGTCGATTCCTCGCCGTGCCTGCCGAATACACGGGCGCCTATGATGCTTACTTCATAGAGCAGCATCAGGGGAAGCGAGAGCATAACCTGGGTTACCACATCCGGGGGGGTTAAAAGGGCGGCTGCGACAAAGAACAGCAGAAGGGCGTATTTACGGTTTTTCTTTAAAAACGGAACTGTTACCAGGCCTATCCTGGCCATGAAGGTAATTACAATGGGAAGCTCAAACACGAATCCAAAAGCAAGAAGCAGTTTGGATGAAAAGCTCAGATATTCGCGCATAGATGGCAGCGCCTGGATATTGTCCGATGCAAAGCCGAGAAGAAACTTGAATCCGAACGGAAAGACGATGAAATAACCGAACAGGGCGCCTCCAATGAAAAAAAACGCAGACACGATAACAATGGGAATCATCAGCCTGCGTTCTTTTCTGTAAAGGCCGGGCGCGACAAACATCCAGAACTGGTATGTAATCACAGGCGCGGCAAGCAGCAGTCCGGCCAGCAGCGAGACCTTAAGGTATGTGAAAAAAGCTTCCGGAATACCAGTAAAAATAATCTTATCGCCTTCTCCCAGCACCCGTATAAGCGGTCGGGCAAGTATTTCAAAGAGCTTTTCCTTGAAAATATATGCCACAACACATCCGGCAATTACAGCAATAAAACACCGGATCAGCCTGTCGCGAAGTTCTTCGAGGTGTTCTGTAAGAGGGAGTTTTTCTTCTTCGTCCATTATTCTTCCGGGCCGGTTTTTTCGATTCCGGGTTTTCTGCCCTCATCTGTCAGGTTTTCTTCAGTGGCCTGAGGCTCCTGTGATTCATTTGATTGGCTTATATCGGCACCTGCCCGGGATTTGCTGTTGTTAGATGAATTTTCAAATATTTCCTCCCCTCCGGATTTGTCGGTTTTTTCCAGTTGCTTCACATCCCGGGCAACATCGTCAAAGGGTTTTCTGACGTCTTTTATTTCATCGTCCATGGATTCCCTGAAGTCCTGGGTGGCGTTTTTAAATTCACTTATTGCTTTTCCGAGCGATCTGGCAAGATCCGGCAGTTTTTTGGGGCCGAATATTATCAGGGCCACGGCCAGGATCAAAATCAGCTCGGGCATGCCTATACCGAACATAGATGGTTCTCCTTGCAGATTGTGTATGTGTCTGCCGCGGGTTTAAACTGCCAGGTGCGCGGCGATATGTTTGATTTCAGGAAAAATCAGCTCCCGGCAGCCAAGCTTGCAGGCATCAAGGCTGCCGGGAAGGCAGAATACGGCAGTGCTGCCTATCACACCAGCCGCACTCCGCGACAGCAGGGCTGCTGAATCGATTTTTTCAAAGCTTAATTGTGCAAACAATACTGCAAACGCCCCCATTTCCTTTGAAAACATGGGGCGCACGGCTTCTATGGTTACATCCGAGGCGCTAATTCCTGTACCGCCCGTTAAAATAAGTACGTGAAGTTTGTTTTCTGCTATGCTGTCTGTGGCAGCCCTGAGGATTTTGCGCCGATCATCGGCAATTATCCTGTAGTCGGCCACCAGGTGGCCTTCCTTTTGTGCCTGTTTTTTGATCCACATGCCGCTTTTATCGTCTTTTTGCGTGCGGGTGGATGAAACCGTAAAAATTCCTGTCCTTATGATATCAGGTGCATCGTGCAGGTGTTTTTTCCGTCCCATGGGAGCCTTTCTTACCCTGTTAGCAGGTCCACGCGGTCCGTTCCGTCATGTTCGGAAAGCAGGACATTTATAACATCCTCGCGCCGGGTTTCAATGATTTTACCTGTGTAATCCGCCTGTATCGGAAGCTCCCGATGCCCTCTGTCTATTAGCACCGCCAGCTCGATTCTCAAAGGCCGGCCGAAATCAATAATTGCATCAAGAGCCGCCCTTATGGTCCGGCCTGTATAAAGTACATCATCAATGAGAACGATCTGTTTTCGGCCGACATTAAAATCGATTCTGGTGGATCGGACCTCGGGCTGATGAGAAATGCCTGTCCAGTCATCGCGATACAGGTTGATATCCATATCCCCTGTCGGCACTTCGGTTGTTAAAAGGGTTTTAATTTTTCCGCCTATGCGTCTTGCCAGGTAAACCCCGCGGGTATGGATGCCGACCAGTGCAAGATTTTTCGTGTTTTCGCGGCCTTCGATTATTTGCCGGGCCATCTTTTCTGTCATGGTCTCTATTTGTGCAGCATCGCATAATGTTTTACGGGTGCTCATTTCCGGGTCCTTTTTTGCCCCCTTTTAACGGAGGAAACCTTTTCTGGGATTCTTTTGTGTATCATAAAAACGATTGAAAATAAACGCAGTGTATACTATGGCTGACGATAAGATCAAGTTTTTGTTTTACAGGAGACGGGATGGATCGTTGCTGCAGCGGGGTGATTTTGGCAGGCGGGCGCAGTTCCCGGTTTGATGGTACGGATAAGGCCTTTTTCGAACTCGGCGGCCTGCCGATGATCCGGCGTGTAATGGATTTGTTTCGTTATATGTTTCCTGAAACAACGATTGTGACAAACGACCCTTTAAGTCATCTGCAGTGGGATGTCAGCCTGCTTTCCGACTTGTTTGCGGTGAAAAGTTCTTTGACCGGTATTCATACCGGGTTGTTTTATGCAAGGACCCCATGGATTTTTATTGCCGCCTGCGATACTCCCTTTATCCGGAAATCAGTGGTGGAACTGGTGTTATCTGAAATCGAGCCCGGCACAGCAGCGATAATGCCGCAGACCCCTTCAGGGCTGGAGCCGCTGTGTGCTGTTTATGCAAAAGAGGCTCTGCCGGTCGTTGAACAATATATCAGACAGGGAAAGTTTAAAATCCAGCGGGTGTTCCACAACCTTAAAATAAAAAAAATACCGGCGGAACGAGTCATGGAGGTCGACCCGGAGTTTGAGAGCTTCTTTAACATCAACACCGCAGCCGACCTGCAAGAGGCCAGGGCCAGGCTGGCCGGAAGATGAGGTGCGGGATAAAAGGTTCGCGCTGAAAGGAGAAATTGCAATGGATCAAAACAGTTTGATAGAACAGGTAAAGGCGCACCCTGAATTTCACAGGGTGGGAATGATCCTTACCCACCATGGAGTGGTCCGGGGCACATCAAGAGACGGCCGGAAAGTATCCGGCGTAAGTCTTAGGGTAAACCGTGATCAGATAGAAGGCATCATCGAATTTGAAAAGAAAAGTCCCGGCATCGTGGAGATCCTTGTGCAAATCACTGACAAGCAGGAGCTTTCAGTGGGCGATGACATCATGGTAATTGTTGTTGCAGGCGACATCCGGGACCATGTGCTTTCCTGCATGGCCCGTATGATTGATTCTGTAAAGCAGATGGTAACAAGCAAAACCGAATATTTTGTTTAAAGCCTCAGAGGGGAATCATTATGGCGGATTTCAGCCACATGGATCAGCACGGGCGCACTCGCATGGTGGATGTGGGAGACAAGGAAACAACAGTGCGCCGCGCTGTTGCCATGAGCGTGGTGACCATGAATGCCGAAACATTTAAAAAGGTGACCGAAGACCGGATCCGCAAGGGCAACGTGCTTGAAACCGCACGGATAGCCGGCATAATGGCCGCCAAACAGACCCACCTTTTAATCCCGATGTGCCACCCCATACAGATAAGGCATTTGCAGATCGATTTTTATCCTGACAAGTCCGCGTGCTCTTTTAGAATCGAGGCTTCGGCCCGTGCGGATGACCGCACAGGGGTGGAAATGGAGGCCATGGTCGCGGCATCTGTTGCAGCCCTTACGGTATATGACATGTGTAAATCCCATGACAGGCAAATGGTTATATCCGATGTTTGCCTGCTGGAAAAATCGGGTGGCAAAAGCGGCCATTATCTGAGAACCCGAGGGCCGGCAAACACCGAGATCTGAATGGCGTTTGGGGTGGATTTTTCATATGACAGTTTCACCTGAGATTCTTTACATGGCCGCGGCAGCGGTATTCGCGCTGCTGGCAGGGCTGCTCGCCGGATTTTTGTTTTTCTCCAGGCGGGCAAGGGCGCTGGAGGCAGAAAATCGCCGGCAGGCAGTGGATGAAATTGTAAGTCCGGTTTTAGACGCCCTGGAAAAATTTGAACGCCAGGTCCAGACCATGGAACAGGTGCGGCAGAACGCCTACGGCAGTCTTACCGAGCAGGTTTCATCCCTGGCCCGCAGCCAGCAGGATCTGCACAGGGAGACAGGAAAGCTGGTTCAGGCCCTGCGGCTTCCCCAGGTAAGGGGCAGATGGGGCGAGATTACGCTGCGGCGCGTGGCGGAAATATCCGGTATGCAGAATCACTGCGATTTTTATGAACAGCCGTCAGCAGGCACTGAAGAAGGAAAACAGCGGCCGGATATGATTGTCAGACTGCCCGGCAAAAGACAGGTTGTTATTGATGCCAAGGTTCCGCTTGCCGCATATCTTGATTCCCTGGAAAACGGGCCGGGCAGCCGGAGCAGACAGGAGCTTGAGCGCCATGCCGATCAGGTGCGGTCACATATTTATAAGTTGGCCCAGAAATCCTACTGGCGTAGTTTTGAACCCACCCCTGAGTTTGTGGTTTTGTTCATGCCCGGAGAGAACTTTTTCAGTGCTGCGCTTTCGGTCCGACCGGATCTTATCGAGGAAGGTTCTGCCAGGGGCGTGATAATGGCTACTCCCACCACTCTGATAGCGCTTTTAAAAACAGTGGCATACGCATGGCGGCAGGAATCTGCGGTGGAAAACGCCAGGGCGGCAATACGGCTGGGAAACGAACTCTACAGCCGGATATATGCCATGACCGAGCATTTCAACAGGTTGGGCCGGGAACTTGACAGGTGTGTTTCATCCTATAACAGAACCGTTGGTTCGCTGGAAAGACGAGTTCTGGCATCAGCCCGCAAATTCAGGGATATGGGTGTGGTTGAAGAAGATCGCAAGAAAATGGATGCACCCGATATTATAGATAATAAGACAAGAAGCATGGAGTCGGGGGATGCGGAAAAAAAAGAGGATTTGTGAGGCGGTTTGTGCGGCCATACTGGCTGCTGTGGTCCTGTGGTCTTTGCTTCCCGCCCGCCCGGCATTTTCCGCCCGGATGCTTCAGGTACCGGCAGAGAGCCTGCCCGGGTTTTCAGACGACATAGACTGTGCCGATCTTGTGCGGGCTCTTGGACAAAGCATAGCCTATTATGAAAAACTGCCCGGCGATCGGAGATTTGATTTTGGCGAGGATTCGTATTGCGCAGATGAACTTGCAGCAGGCATGCGGCGGTTTAAGGATTTTGTCGCAAAAAAGCCATCGGCTGACGAGATGAATGGTTTTATGCGTAAAAATGCCCGTGTCTACCGTTTTGAAGAAAGCAGCAGCCCTGTGCGGGTTTTGTTTACAGGCTATTATGAGCCGATACTTGAAGGAAGCAGGAAAAGGACGGATAAATTTAAATATCCTGTCTATTCACGCCCCTGGGATCTGGTGCAGGTTAATTTGTCGAAATTCGGAGTCAACTGTTCGGAAAAATTTATTATCGGCAGATATACAGGCAAAAGCCTGGTGCCGTATTATGACCGCCGCACCATTGAGAAGGAAAATGTGCTTGAATCAAAGGCTGATACGATTGCCTGGACAGATGACCCGATAGAGCTTTTCTTCCTGCATGTTCAGGGATCAGGCAGGATTAAAATGCAAAAAGGCGATATACTGCGGGTTCAATATAATGTTACCAACGGCCGGCCTTACAGGAGCATAGGAAAATATCTGATAGACAAGGGGAAAATCAGCAGGCAGGAGATGTCCATGCAGGCAATTGCCGATTATATAAGGCAAAACCCTTCTGAGATGGAAGATATATTTTTTTATAATTCCAGGTATGTTTTTTTCGAAATATCGCAACAGGGGCCCAGAGGGTCTCTTGGTGTGGAGCTCACCGCCGGCCGTTCCCTGGCTCTGGATCAGAAAATCACCCCGTCTGGAACTCTTGTGTTTGTATCAGGCAAAAGGCCGGTATGCGACAAATCAGGAAGTATAGACCGCTGGGAATCTTTTTCCAGATTTATGTGCAGCCAGGATGCGGGCTCTGGCATAAAAGGCGAAAAGCGGGCCGATATTTTCTGGGGAAGCGGCAATTATGCCGAAACCGCAGCCGGCTATATGAAGCACAGAGGCGAGCTTTATTTTATTGTCATTGCGCCGGATTCTGAATCCTTTTGATTCTTTCTGCGTGTTGCGCTTTCAAATATCATCAGCAAAAAGCCTGCTATGGCCAGAGCCCCTGAGCCGGCAAAAAGTGCGGGGGCGCCAATGATTTCGAAAAGATAGCCGTTTACCAGAAATCCGGTCATTATGCCAAACCCGTATGTTACAGCGTTGTTTACAGCCTGGCCCAGGGTTTTTGCCTCGGGCGGGGTGAGCTTGTCTATATACAGGATGCTTGCAACATGGAAGGCCCCGTATGAAAAAGCATGAAACAATTGCGTAAACAGGATCAAAAGAGGTGATTGCGCGCCTGCCAGAACCAGCCAGCGGATGGCTGTCAAGGCAAACGCGGCTATCAGCACCTTTTCATGGGAAAAGCGTTTGAATATGGGCACCGAGTAAACCATAATACCGATTTCCGCCAGCACTGCAAGGGCCCAGGCAAAGCCGATAAACGTGCTGTTATACCCGAGATTTTCAAGGTGGATGGAAAAAAAACCGTAATAGGTTCCATGGCTTACAAGCATAAGGAATGCAGCAAGCAGAAAGATTGCCACGCGTTTTGAGAGCAGATTTTTTACGCCTGAAGAAAAGGGGTTTTGCCCTGTACTGGCCGTACGCGGGACATTTACCGCAAGGATTGCCTGTATAAGCGAGGCGGCAAGGATGAGCACGATTATGATGTCTGCGGAAAAGGCATCAATTGCTCTGCCAACGGCTGTTACCATGATTATGAAGCTGATTGATCCCCATGCCCGCAGCCTTCCGTAGCGGTTTTTCTCCTGGTCGAGAAGGTCCATTGAAAACGATTCAAGAAACGAGACCAGCGGGGCGTAAAATATTCCGTAAAACCCTGTAATTGTAAGCATAAACCAGAAATCTGTTGTGAGCAGATAAAATGCCCAGATGGCAGTACTGGTAAAATGGCAGAAGATAAAAACCGGCCGCCTTATGTTAAACCGGTCTGCCACTGCCCCCCATACCAGTGGGAAAAGAGCTGTTGCCAAGGTTCGCAGCGCGGAGATCACCCCGATTTCAAATCCGGAAAAGCCAAGGTGGTAGCAGTATAAGTTGAAATAGGGAAGGTATATGCCGAGTACTGCGAAATAGAAGAAATAAAGGCTTGAGAGGGTCCGCTTGACAGGCATATTATTTTTTCTGCAGTTCATTTCCGATCATCACCGCCAGCCACCGCGTCTCTGGATTGCTTTCCATAGCGATTTTAAAAATCATGGTCAGTGGCACTGAAAGAAGCATACCCACCGGTCCCAGCACCCATCCCCAAAAAACCAGAGACAGAAACACGACCAGTGTGGAAAGCCCCAGACCACTTCCCATTAGTCTGGGCTCCAGAATGTTTCCTATGGTGATGTTTACTGCCGTAAAGCCTAGAATGCACACGACTGCATGCCAGAGACCCAGCTGGGCCAGTGCAAGCAGGATTGGCGGAACAGCGGCAATTATGGAACCTATGTTGGGCACATAGTTTAACAGAAACGCCAGAAGGCCCCACAGCAGGGCGAAATCCAGCCCCAGGATCGTAAGAAAGATCCAGATTAAAATGCCCGTGGCAATGCTGAAGACGGTTTTTAAAGCCAGATAGCGGTTAACGCTTTTGATAAATTTGCTGAAATTGTGTAAGGATTTTTCCGGATCCTTGAATGCGGTACGGATTTTTTCAGGAAACCATGCGGCTTCAAGCAGAATGAAAATAACTGTAAGCAGTATCAGAAAAGCGTTTGTCAGAACGCTGCTGAGTCCTGTAAGGGTACGGGCAGCCATCTGCATTGCCATGCCCGGATCAAAATAATCCCTTAACATCTGTTCGGATACCTGTAATCCGCGGGCGTTTAACCATTCGATCAGTTTTACCGATTCCTTCATCAGGCGTGTCTGGTAAAAGGGGAGCCTTGCTGTGAAATCTGCAACTGAGCCGCTTAGAAACTGTATCAGCAAAGTGCTCAAGGCCAGTATTACGGAGAGGATAAGGCCGATGGCAATAATTTTGGGCACTCCCTTTTTTTGCAGCCAGAAAAGCGGAGGGGTGGAGATGATGGCGATGAATACCGACAGCAGAAAAGGCACGAGTATTGTCGCCGAAGAGCGCATGCCCGCGACAATAACAACAAAACATGCAGAAGCGATGAGAAATCTTATTTCCCGGGAGAATATGGTTGGGGAGGTTTCCATGTGGCCCCGCCGTATGTAAAGTTTTATGTAAGGGTTTTTCTTTTTTTTATCAGAAAGATCGCCGGCCGGCAAGCTTTCTGTGCAGTATTTTCCGCGGCTGTACTTGACATCATCTTCGGGATCGCTTATTACCCATATTATGATGAAAGCCTGTCAATACATGAAAAAAATTTTTATTTTGCTGCTGATAGCAGCCGGGACATGGGGCCTGAGTATCGCTGCAGGTGAGGCTGCACCAAGAGCTGCGGTGGAAGAGGAGCGCCATAACTTTGGAACCGCATATGCCGGCAGCAAGGTGTTTCACACCTTTGTAATTGAAAATGTCGGTGACAAGGATCTTGTGATAAAGTCGGTGCGCACCGGGTGAGGCTGCACTGCGGTCGATAAAACAGACCGCATCCCTCCCGGCGGGAAGGGGCATATAAAGGTAAGGCTCAGCACCAGCCAGTCTGATGCGGGTAAAAAAGTCGGCCACTCGGTTACCGCGGAAACAAACGATCCCGCGCAGCCGTTGCTGAGGATGCGGGTGTCGGGCAGGGTGGAGCCGTATATTTCTGTTGAGCCGGGCCGGGTTAATCTTCGCGGCAGGGCAGGCGATGAAATTTCAGAAACGGTTCGGATCTTTCCGGAAACAGACGAGACTTTTCATGTCCTTGAAGTATCTGCGGCTCGCGGCTCTGATATTGAACTGGAACTTGATGAAATCAAAGAATCCGGCAAAAACGGCTATGTCCTGCACGTGAGAAACACCCGTAAAAAACCGGGCAGATACTATGATTCCATCCGCCTGAGAACCGGCAGCAAACGTATGGAAAATATCACCATAGCTGTTTCAGGTATCATACAGGCTCAAGAACAACAGACCGGGCGGGATTAAATATGGCTGATATCAAAGTTGTGGCCTTTGACTGCGATGGAGTGATGTTTGATACGAAAACCGCCAACCAAACCTATTATAACGACATTCTGACCCATTTGGGCAAACCGCCCATGACTGGCCAGCAGTTTGCCTACTGCCAGATGCACACCGTGGACGAGGCTCTGGCATATCTTTTCCCGGATAAGGATGAATTTGCACGGGCACAGGCATTTCGGAAAAAAAACGGGTATGGGCCTTATATCCGGTATATGAAAATGGCTCCGGATCTTGTGGATGTGCTTTCCTGGTGCAAACCCGGGTTTGGCACCGCTGTTGCCACCAACCGTTCAGATACAATGAACCGGGTTCTTGAGATCCACGGTCTGGAAAAATATTTTGATCTTGTTGTCACCGCTTTAGATGTTAAAAACCCCAAGCCGCATCCGGAGCAGTTGATAAAAATAACCGATCATTTCAGGGTCAGCCCCGGGCAGGTGCTCTATATAGGCGACTCTCAGGTAGACGAGCAGGCTGCGCGGGCTGCGGGCGTTATACTGGCGGCATGCTGCAATCGGTCACTGACAGCCGATTATCATATCCGCCATCTGGCCGAGATCAAGGCGATTGCAGACGGCTTAAACTGACAAGAACCCCTGTTTATCCTGAAAGCCTTTCATGAGTGACGAAAACAGCATCTATCTTATAGACGGAAGCACTTATATTCACCGGGCCTATCACGCCATCCGCGGTCTTTCCACGTCCAGGGGTTTTCCGACAAATGCGGCATACGGTTTTGCAAGAATGCTGATAAAGCTGATCCATGATCGCGATCCCGCCTATGTGGCAATGGTTTTTGACAGCCGGGGGCCGACTTTTCGCCATGAGATGTATCCCGATTACAAGGGGCACAGACCTGAAATGCCTGAAGATCTGGCAATGCAGATACCGGTTATTCATGAAATAACTGAAGCTTTCAACCTCCCGTTGATAATGCTTGAAGGCTACGAGGCCGACGATCTTATAGGAACCCTTTCACGTCAGGCCGAGAAAGCCGGTTTTGATGTAGTGGTTGTCTCCGGAGACAAGGACATGATCCAGCTGCTTACAGATAAGGTGAGCATGTGGGATCCCATGAAAGACGAGCAGACCGACAGGCGCAAGGTGATCTCGGACAAGGGGATCGAGCCGCATCAAATGGTGGATATTCAGGGTCTTGCCGGAGATTCTGCTGACAATATTCCCGGGGTGCCGGGCATTGGGCCGAAAACAGCCGCATCTCTGATTAAAACCTATACCAGCATGGAAAATCTTTATGCCAGGTTAAATGGGATAAGTGCCGCAAAACAGCGCGAAAAACTTTCTGAATACAAAGACCAGGCGTTTTTGAGCAGAAAGCTTGCAAAAATCGACACCAATGCCCCGATAAAACTGGATTTGGAGACATTTGCCAGAAAAGAGCCTGACAACCAAAAGCTTGCCCGGCTTTTTAAGGAGCTTGAATTCCGCAGACTCCAGGAGCTCTACCCTGTGATATCGGATCTGTCAGCCAAAAATTACCGGACTGTACGCGATGAGGCTGCACTGGAAGGACTGATTGAAAGATTAAGGGATGCGGCCTGCTTTGCCATAGATACGGAGACTACTTCAACAGAAGCTGTTAAAGCCCGGCTTGTGGGCCTTTCCTTTGCGGTGGAAAAAGACAGTGCTTTTTATGTGCCCTGCGGCCACACCGGCAGGGACGCCTCACCGCAGCTTCAGCGGGATTTTGTGCTTGAAAGATTAAAGCCTGTTCTGCAGGATCCGAAAATAAAAAAGGTGGGTCAGAACATAAAATATGACTGGACGGTGCTCCGCCGATACAATGTGGATCTTGCGGGCGTGGTTTTTGATACAATGCTTGCATCCTATCTGCTCAATCCGGAGAAAAGGGCCCATGGGTTAAACCAGATAGCAATGGATTATCTGGATCACAAGATGATCACATATGACGAGGTGCTCTTGGAAAACGGGCAAAAACTTTCGGGTTTTGCAGAGGTGCCGGTGGAAAAGGCGGCTGTTTATGCCTGTGAGGACGCAGATATCACCCTGGCTGCATACCGCAGGCTTGAGCCTATGCTTTGTTCGGCGGGCCTTGACCGACTGCTTTCCGACATAGAGCTTCCGCTGGTGCCGGTGCTCGTGAAAATGGAAGAAGCCGGCATACGCGTGGACAGGGATCGTCTGGCTGCAATGAGCAAAGATCTTGCAGCAGAACTGGAGCGCATAGAGTCTGAAATTTATTCCCTTGCAGGAGAGGAGTTTAAT
The DNA here is from genome assembly GCA_964626455.1 of uncultured Desulfobacteraceae bacterium. GTDB lineage: Bacteria > Desulfobacterota > Desulfobacteria > Desulfobacterales > Desulfosalsimonadaceae > Desulfosalsimonas. The sequence continues at coordinate 47,982 of CAZVFQ010000007.1, forward strand.
ATTAACTCATCCCAGCAGATGGGCCGTATACTGTTTGAAAAGCTGGGGCTGCCGACACAGAAAAAGACAAAAAAGAAGACCGGCTATTCCACGGACATGGAGGTTCTTACCGCCTTGTGCCGGTATCACGAGCTTCCCGTGCTGATTTTGCGACACCGCGAGTTCTCAAAGCTCAAATCCACTTATGTGGACGCACTTTTCGGTCTTATAAACCAGGAAACAGGAAGGATACATACGTCTTTTAACCAGACGATCACTGCCACCGGCAGGTTAAGCAGTTCAAATCCCAACCTGCAAAATATCCCCATCCGTACTGAGGCCGGCAAGGATGTGCGGCGTGCCTTTATTCCGAAAGATGGCTGGTATTTTGTTGCAGCAGATTATTCTCAAATAGAGCTGCGGCTGCTTGCCCATTATTCCAGGGATGAAATTCTCACACAGGCTTTTGCCGAAGATGAGGATATTCATACCCGCACTGCTGCCGAAGTTTTTATGCTAGAGCCGCAAAATGTTACAGAAGAGCTGCGCCGCCAGGCAAAGGCCATAAATTTCGGGATTATCTACGGCATGGGCGCATATTCTCTTTCAAAGGAACTCGGGATTACCCCGAAAATGGCACGCACTTATATTGATCATTATTTTGAGCGTTATCATGGAGTCAGGGAGTTTATAGACCGCACCATTGAAAATGCCGGAAAAACGGGCCGTGTGAGCACCGAGTTTGGGCGGATTCGCTATATACCGGATATAAACAGCAAAAATGCCAATATGCGGGGCTTTGCAGAGCGAACCGCCATTAATACCCCCATCCAGGGCACTGCGGCCGACCTTTTGAAAATGGCAATGATCCGGGTGGATGCAGCCATATCTGAAAACCGGCTGAGATCTGCAATGCTACTTACAGTCCACGATGAACTGGTATTTGAGGTGCCTGAAAATGAGATCGAGGCCGTGTGCGGCCTGGTGCGGCAGATCATGGAAAATATAACAGAGCTTTCCGTTCCCCTGAAGGTCAAGGTTTCAGTAGGAGGCGACTGGGCGGCTGTCCACTAGGGCGGGGTTTAACCCTCTTCTTGTTCAGGCTCCTTTTTTTGACCGTCTTTTCTGACCGCTTTTTCCACAGTGGCGTAAATATTGCGGAAGTGCGCATGAAATGTGCTCGGAGTTATATTGCCCACCTCGATAAACTTGACTGTTATTTCCTTGGCTGCCTTTAGAATTATTTCATCTTCTTTCATGGACCTGCCCTTATTTTAAATTCTTGTTTGGTTTGCCAATTGTGATGGCACCGTAAAAAGTCCAATATCTGCGTTACGCGCAATTTCTCAGAATTTCACGTACGGCTAAGTACGCTGCATTCTTCGAAATTGCGCAAGCCTTGATCTTGAACTTTTTCCGGCGCCATCTGAAATCAGACTTTTTACGAAGTCTATCAATTGTAGCAGAAACAGCGGGTATGTGCAATTGCAGGCTTTTTTGTGCAATTTCCGTGCAATTCCTTGACAGGTCAGGTGTCCTGCATTAATAATAAATCTCTGCAATCCGGCAGGAGGAGAGAATATGAAAAACAGTACAAAGATCGGGAGAAACGACCCCTGTCCCTGCGGCAGCGGCAAAAAATACAAGAAGTGCTGCATGGGCCGGCAGACCTCAAGGCCCGTGGATATGAAGAAGTGGTACAGGCAGAAATATGATATCAGATTAAAAGAGCCCAAGGATATAGAAGGAATCCGTGCGGCCGGCAGGATCGTGCTTGAAAGCCTCGACATGGTGCAACAAGCCATAAAACCGGGCATAACCACGGATGAAATCAATACCATGGTCCATGAACATGCGGAAAAATACGGGGCTGTACCCGCACCTCTTAATTACCGGGGTTTTCCCAAAAGCGTGTGCACCTCGGTAAATGAGGTGATCTGTCATGGTATTCCGGGAGAATACGTGCTTGCAGAAGGCGATATCATCAATGTGGATGTCACCCATATCTATAAAGGATATTATGCCGATGCCAGCAAAACTTTTTTTGTGGGAACCCCAGGCCCTGATGCGCAAAAGATCGTGGAAGTGGCTGCAGAAAGCCTGAAAGCAGCCATGAAAGTACTGTCGCCTGATAACACAGTGGGCGATATTGGCTGGGCGATCCAGCGCTATGCAGAAAGCCGCGGCTGTTCAGTGGTAAGGGAATTTGTGGGCCACGGAGTTGGCTTTGATTTCCATGAGCCTCCCCAGGTGCCCCATTACGGTAAAAAAGGTGAGGGGATCGTGCTTGTACCGGGCATGGTTTTTACCGTGGAGCCTATGATCAATCTGGGAAAACACAAGCTTTTTATAAGGGACGACGGCTGGACCGCTGTGACAGCAGATCGCAAGCTTTCGGCCCAGTTTGAGCAGACCTTTCTTATTACCGGGCAGGGCTATGAAAGCCTGACCCCCTATCCTTTATAGGTTTTCGCCGGAAAGGGAATCCGGGTTTTCTGCGCCTGCTTTTTATCAGGTTTGAGCCCTGGATGTAAGGTATACAATTGAATCCACTATTTTGGGCCAGACATCTCTTGGCAGGCTGTGTCCCATTCCTTCGATAATGCGGATTTGCGCGCCGGAAATGGCTTCTGCCGTATCCCTGCCGGCTTCAACCGGTATAAGCGGGTCTTCTGATCCGTGGATTACCAGCGTGGGTGCGGTGACAGATGCAAGCATGGGTTTTCTGTTGCCGTGGGCCAATATGGCAGCAATCTGCCGTGTCAGGCCCTGGGGGTAAAAGCCCCGGTCGTATTCAAGCGAGGCTTTATGCCGGATATCCTCTTCATCAAAGGTAAGCGTGCCCCAGAATGTCCTCCACAGTTTTACTGTGTAGTCGATGTTTGCAGCCCTTTCTTCAGGAGCCGGCGTCAGAAGCATGTCCATGGCTTCCTGTGTTGGCGGAGGAAGTTCAGGGTTGCCCGTGGTTCCCATAATGGGAATCAGGCTCAGCACCAGTTCTGGATGCCTGTAGCCGATGGTTTGAGTGATGGCGGCCCCCATGGATACTCCGCATATATGGGCCTTTTCAATGCCCATGGCATCAAGCAGTCCTGCGGCATCATCTGCCATGTCATCCAGGGTGTAGGCTACATCCACAGCCTCTCCCTGCATCAGAGCATTATATATAGCCTCAAGGTCCGGTATTCCTGCTGCCTCGAATTTTGTTGACAAACCGGTATCCCGGTTGTCAAAGCGGATCACGTAAAGGCCCCTTTCTGCCAGCCTACGGCAGAACTCCTCGTCCCAGAAAACCAATTGGCGGCCCAGCCCGGCGATTAAAAGCAGAGGAGGGTGTTGAGTCTCCCCAAAGGTGTCATATTCAATCTGTATTCCGTTTGCGTTGACATTTGGCATATAATACCCTCCTTTTATTTTTGCGGTATTAACGGCTTCGTAAAAAGCATCTAACCTCATTTGAGGTTTTTACAGGAAGGAATCCCTGCGGTCGGGTTCAGTTTTTTCGCTCCATTTCGCCCCGGCGGTATTTTTTCGGAAAAGAAATCCGTGAACACCCAGGCTGACCGGCGACGCGAAAAAGCGAGTTACCTCGCTCCAAGAGCCTCTTCGAGACTCAATTTCGGCTCGTAAACCCGCTTTTCCACGCCGCTGTCAGGCAATGAAGTACGATTTCGGCAGAATCCAAAAAAGGATTCCCTTAAAAATTTGATGAAATTATAAAGAAACAAAGAGTAAAAATCAAGGACATAGTCGACAGGATATAGTCGGGTATTTTATTTGTTTTACTATAAATTCAAGTCAGTTATATTCAAATAAGGCGGCAGTGTGCAAAAATTCCGGCCGAATGAAAACCTGATGCGGATTAGGGCTTGAATCAGAAGACACTTATTGCAATACTAAATATCGCCGGTAAAGCAAACACTCAATACTGCCGGGAGACTTTAGATGCCGGAAAACAGGGAATCCGTATGCATATCCTGAACTTAAGCTCTGCGTGCCGCATCTGGGGGCTGACGAGTTTGAGGATTATGCCGGTCTGATTGAATCCTGTGAGAATTTATGGCTGGATACGGCCATGGCCCTTACCGATGCTTCTTGGTTTTGACTGGGTGGAATTTATTCTTGCAGGCAAAGGTCCTTTGGCAGAATATAGAAAACCCTGAAGCGTTCTATGCTTTTGAGGGCTTTTTATCCGAGTCCAGCAGATCGCGTACTTTTCTTAAAAGCTCATCAGCTGTGAAAGGCTTTTGAAGAAGCTCGGTATTCTCATGGAGGACAAAATTGCTGTGGATCGCATTGGTGCTGTATCCGCTGCAGAAAAGAACCTTTGTTTCAGGTTTTAATTTCTCTATTGCATCGCTTACCTCCCTGCCGTTTTTGTTCGGCATGACCACGTCTAGTACCGCCAGATCAATATCATCCATGCTGGATTCAAACATATCGATTGCCTTTTGGCCGTCTCTGGTGCAGATTGTGCGGTATCCCGCACGGTTTAGCACGGTCTGCATCAGGTCGCATACCATTTCATCGTCTTCTGCAATAAGAATGGTTTCGCTGCCACCCAGGATTTTACCCTTCAGATTCACCTCTACTTCAGAGGCCCTGCGTTCAACCACCGGCAGATAGATTTTAAATAATGAACCCTGGCCTGGTTCAGAGTAAACATTTAACATGCCGTCGTGCTGGCGGATTATGCCGTAGGCTGTGGCAAGACCCAGTCCGTGGCTTTTTTCGGGCGGTTTTGTGGTAAAAAACGGTTCAAAGGCACGGGCTGCGGTATAGGCATCCATGCCTGCGCCTGTATCACTTACGCTGATCAGTACAAAGCGGCCGGGTTGAGCCCAGTCATGTGTTCTGCAGTACTGGCCGTTTATAAGTATGTTTTCTGTTTCAATGGTTATAGTGCCGCCCTCCGGCATTGCATCGCGGGCATTTACGCACAGATTCACCAGTACCTGTTCAAACTGGGACGGATCGGTATGTACAAGGCCGAGGTTGTGGCCCGGGATAAAATCGATTTCAATGTTTTCGCCCAGCAGGCCTCTTAGCATGTTTATGGTTTTCGATATCAGGTCGTTTATGCGGATATCCATCATTTGCATGACCTGACGGCTGGAAAACGCCAGCAGGTTGCGCACCAGTTTCGCGGCCCGGTTTCCGGCGGCAATGATTTCGTCTAACGAAGCCCTTGCAGGATGGGTTTTGTCAATATCATCTGTCATCAGATCGGCATAGCCGTTTATGATCTGGAGAAGATTGTTGAATTCATGGGCGATTCCGCCGGAAAGCTCGCCCACCGCCTCCATTTTCTGGGTGTGACGCAGCCTTTGCTCCAGTTGCTGTCTTTCCTCTCTTGCCTTTTTCTTTTCCGTTATATCAGTTGCGGTAAAACTGATGCCGAAAGACCAGTCATCAGGGTCCAAAGGAGCCGTGGTAAGGGAAATTGAGCGTATCTGTCCGTCTTTTGTTTTCCATCTGGTTTCAACAGTGCCCATTGAATTTCCGTGCAGCTGCGGGTAATTTTTCCTGGTCACATAGTCGTAATCGCCTTCTTCGGCATAAAGCATGCGTATACTTTTGTCGATAAGCTCCCCGCGGCTATAGCCTGTCATTAAACAGAGTCTTTCATTTACATCCCTGATGATCCTGTCGGTTATTTTATTGTTTTCAATTTTTAATTCCAAAAAGCCCATTCCTATGGGAGAAGCCATAAGCAGGCTTCTTAGCCGGTCTTTGCGCTGCCTGATGTCGTATAATGTTTTTTCAAGCCCGGTTAAGTCTTCTATGCACAGAAGAGCTGTTTTTTCATTGTTGTCAATTGGCGTTGCAGAAAGGTAGATTTTTGCTTCTTCAAGATTGTTTCCGCACAACCGGGTAAACCTGGCTTTTCGCCGGAGAGGGGAATCACCATTTTCAAGGGCACTTTTAATCGTTTTATTGATTGAACAAGAGCGGCACGCCTCGGTCCTGCCGCATCTGCCCGGAAAATCCATGGCGTTTTTACAGCCCAGGGCTTCGCCGGGCAACATGCCGATTAATTCCTGCGGGGGACGTGGTAGTTTTTCCGGGTCTGCTGTATCGAGTTTTTGGACCCTGCGCGAATTGTCTACCAGCAAAATGGAGAT
>CAZVFQ010000008.1:0-21645 GCA_964626455.1 uncultured Desulfobacteraceae bacterium
CCTTTTATATTCCTGCTTCGGCCACAAATGCTTCAAGAACGGGTGGATCTATGTCAAACACTTCGTCTCCAAATGTTTCAACATGAAATTTTATTGCTGATTTCACATCCTGCAAAGCCTCTTCATAGGTCTCACCCTGACCGACCACCACGCCCTTTACACCAAGAGGGTAAGCAATAAAACCGTCCGAGTGTTTTTCAGGAATTATTTTACATTGTTTCATGGCAAAAACCCCTTACTCCAACTTATTGTTAAGTTCATCAATTTTGCTGGAAAAATTTAACCTGCCATCTCTTAATTCATCCGGCGCTGTATCTTGATGGTTATCTTTAAACACTAATCCATCTTATAGTTTACCTGTGCTTTTTGCAATATCTCTTCCACACTATACACTATTTATCCACCCTAAAGATCCAATTGAACCATAATTGCCCGGCCTATACCCTCCATTTCATCGGCGGAAAGCGATCCTGCAGGATTTATCAGCCGTTTTTTGCTTACTGTTGTAAGCTGATCAGCCATGGCCTTGGATTTTTTTCCGTGCAGCGTCACATACACCTCGCTGGGGTAAAGCCTGTCAACATTTCCGGTCAGCGGCACGACCTGGACTCTGTTTAAAAACTGATTGGCGGCGTCATTGCTGACAATAACAGCCGGTCTTTGCTTTTGAATTTCGCCGCCCACCGAGGGGGCAAAGCTGATCCACCACACTTCACCTCTCTTCATTATTTATGTCCCCGAATGTGGCTTCAGACCATTCAAGAGCTTCGGCTTCCCTTGCCTTGTCCTCGGCCATGGCTTTATATGCGGCATACATATCTTTGCCGACAACATGCGGACGAACCAGTTCTTCAATAAAACGGCTGATTTTCCGGGGTCCGATTACCGCCCGCAACCCGTTATAAACCTCTTCGTCTATGGTCACGGTGAGTTTTTTTTGCATAGCTATCACCTCTTTGCATTCTACACGTAAAATACACGTACAATGTATTCGTGTCAATAAGAGATTATTTATCCTCTTTCTGTGTCATGCGTTATTTGTAGAAGGCCGTAGTCGTCTTTTGCAAACATCATCTCTGTATAGCCCTTAAAAAATTCTTTCAGCACCTTTTTTTCACGAGCGCTTTTTTCCGGCATCAGTTTTTTATACATGGATAAATTCATCACTATGTGCGTAAAGCCCTGTTTCCGAAGGTTTTCAGCAATTTCTTTTCCTGATTCAGCACGCCGGGAGGTCAGGCCAATCAGCTCATTTCCGAACTCGATCGGAATATCGCTGTAATAGCCCCGGTTGCCGAGATACAGGCCGAATATTTTGTCGTTTTCAGAAAGGTTCCTGTTTGCGTATTGAAATGATGCATACTCGGGCCTGTATTTCTGTATGTACTGATCCCGCGTAACCCTGCCGCTGATATAGGAAAAAGGTCTGTCTTTTTCAAATCTGGCTGCAATGTATTGTGCATTCATGCCAAGCATGGCAAGAACAATGCCAAAAAGGACGATCTTTTTCAGCGGTTCAGGAAATAATGATAAGCGGTTTTGGGCAAAAGACTGCAAATTATACAGCCCGTACATGGAAAGGATCACAAGGGGCGGCAGCATGGGCGAAAAATAGCGGATTCGTATCCCTGCCTGGGCACAGGCATAGAGCAGGAAAAGAACCGAGAAAAAAAGCATCATGAATTTTTCTGTTTTTTCCTGTCTTGCTGAGGACCGGATGCCGAAAAATGCAAATATTGAAAGTATCAGAAGAAAAGGATTGGTTTTTCCGTCAAAATACCTGGGATTGTCGTCCTGGCCCTGAAAAAAAACCCGAAGCGGAATCAGTGCGATTTCTGTACAGGATTCATCATAGACTTGGCGGCGGTACTGGATATGGGAGATTTTGGGGCCGGCTTTTTCTTCCTGAGATGAAACAAAGATGCTGTTATATAATGGATACACCGGATTTCCGGTCCAGGCAAAGTTTCGGATCATCCAGGGGGAAAACACCAGCAGTGCCACTAAAACAAATGATGCGCACCACGCAGCAGCCCTGAGATTCTTCCATTTTGTTTCCATGTGATAGCGCACGTATACAAATGCGCAAAAAAGCCCCAGCAGAAACAGCCCTAGCAGGCCGTTGTACTTGGTCCCCAGGGCAAGGCCGCAAAGTACAGCGCTTAAGATTAGATATTTTTTTTCAAATCCGGTCTCAATCCAGTAAAACAAACACAAAAAAGAGGCGAACAAAAAGAATATAAGCCCCAGGTCAACGTACACGGTTGAGGAAAGCCTTACAATAACAGGTATGGTAAGAAAGAAAAGCGCGCCCAAAAGGCCGTATACGGAATTTATGCGCCTCTTCAGATATCTGTATACAAGGAATGCTGTGGCAGGGGCAAATGCGAAATGAACATATTTTGGCAAGATATCGTTTTTGAAATAAAGTGGGATCATATACAAAAGATCAAGGTTCATGGGATAATATGAAAACTTAAGATAAGGTATTTCATATATTCCGCCATGTTTCAGGTAAAGCTTTGGCACTGCAAGGTGGTGGGTCAGGGCATCTCGGCTTACAGGGGGGACACAGGCCAGAAGGGATATTGCGGTCACTGCCAGGAAGATAAGAAGAATGCAGATCAGATGATTCCGGGATATTTTTTCTTTGAAAACCGTGTTCATTTATTCTTCAGGCTTCTTCCATGCAAGGCTTTCAATGATTTCACATGGCCGTATAGACCAATCCTGTCAATTTGCTTTTACCTAAATTGAGTGTTTCAGATTTTTAAGAACATGATTTTGTAAAGGATTATAACCATTTACATTTAAAAATCTGAAACCCTGCGGGATTTCCAATTCTGCCGCATTTACTGCGTCAGATGCAGCCTCGCATAGTCCACTATAGCTCGTCTGCATCTTCCTTGTATCTGCGGCATACTTGAAAATCGCTCAATTTAGGTTTTACTTATGGCAGAAATTCTGTTTTTTATCAACTGCACCAATTTTATTTCTGCACTGGTCTGTTTTGTAATTGACAGCACAGTATTTTTATGAAATATCATTTTTGAAAACTTCCCGGTTGACGGGCTGCCATGTGGGCAGGGTACTTTGAACAAGGATTTTTCGCTCTTAAGATCAGGGGAACCGAAAAACGGCATTTAATTGACAAAAATTGTCACTTAAGCAGTGGATTTAAAGGGTATACACAAATATTTTTGATTTAAATATTTAAAGCAATACAAGGAGTTGCCCTCACAAACGGCCAGAACTATGAAAAAACAATGTATGGCATGCTTATTGCTTTACACAGTTGACGAAACAAAAAACAACAACATAAAAAACAAAGGAGGATGTTATGCTAAAGTTTAAGGACCAAAAAGGTTTTACCCTGATCGAGCTGATGATCGTCGTGGCCATCATCGGCATCCTGGCGGCCATCGCCATTCCCAACTTCATGAATTATCAGTGCAAGGCCAATCAGAGGGAAGGCCAGGCCATGTTGAGCAGCTTGAGGACAGCAATGGAAGCGTATTACGCTGAAAACAATATTTATCCTGATACTACCGATGAAATGGATTTTGAGTATAAAGGTGATGATCTTTATACTGTGACTATTACTGCTACTGACCACACCATTGGTGCAGAGGCAGACGCCACATTAAGAGGAAGTCCAAGCAAATGGATTATAAATGCGGATGGGGATCTTTCGCTTGATACCGATGGCTGCGAAAATTAGCTTAAATTTAAAACACAATAATATTTGATGCTTTCGTAAAAAGCAATTGATCCCGCTTTGCGGTATTTTTGCAGGAAGTAAACTGACGTTTCCTTGGAAGTGTTCCCCCCGGCCATAAACAGCCCGGGACCGAGCTATAACAGTAACTTTTTTTGAAGTTACTTAGAAGTTCAAGATCAAGGCTTGCGCAATTTCGAAGAATGCAGCGTACTTAGCCGTACGTGAAATTCTGAGAAATTGCGCATAACGCAGATATTGGACTTTTTACGGTGCCATCAATATTTGAATGTCATGATACCCCTCTTACCATATCAGGTACGGGGGGTATCAATTAATTAACCCCAACGTTATCTCGCCGAATGAAATACAACGGAAATAAAGCCGCAGAGAGTATGAACTGGCGGGTTTTGATTCTTTTATCCATACTTTTTTTGCTTTGCTACCAAAATACATTCAATGTACCCTTCCATTTTGACGACAGACCCAATATTACACAAAACTCGCGTATTCAAATAAACAGCCTGCATCCTGAAACCCTTTACAAGGTTGCACTTGAGGAAGGATTTAGCAACCACAGGCTTTTTAATCGCCCTGCTTCTAACCTTAGCCTTGCTGTTAACTGGTATTTCGGGCAGACAGATGTTACGGGCTACCATATTTTTAATCTTTCTGTGCACATATTCACCGCCTTTTTTTTATACCTTACTATACTTGCCCTTTTCAGAACCCCCAACCTTGCTGGAAGGTACACTGACAGCGAGCATTTTATCGCACTCCTTGCTACAGTCCTGTGGGCGTCCAATCCCATACAAACTCAGGCCGTGACCTATATTGTCCAGCGCATGGCATCCATGGCCGCGTTATTTTATGTGATGGGCGTCTACCTGTATATCATGGCAAGGGTCAGCCGTTTGACAAAGCACCGGGTACTGTTTTATGCAGGCGTGTTTCTGGCTTTTCTGCTGGCAGTGGGGTCCAAGGAAAATGCGCTTATGCTTCCGGCCGCCCTGTTTCTTGTGGAGATGGTGTTTTTCCGGGACCTGTCCAAACCCGGGACAAAGAAACGTTTTCTGCTGGCTGGATGCTTTCTGCTCGCTGGTATTTTTGCCGCGGGCGTGTTATTGTTCATGAGCAATGGCCTTATGGCGAGCCTTCAGGACAGATACGCAGACCGGTCATTTACACTCTTCGAACGACTGCTCACCCAGCCGAGAGTAGTTATTTTTTATATTTCCCAGATTTTTTACCCTATTGCCGACCGGCTCTCCATTGATAATGATATAGCGGTCTCAACTGGCATTTTTCAACCCTGGACCACACTGCCGGCCATATTGGCTATCCTTGGTGCAGTGGCGGCGGCTTTCCGCCTGATGATACGATATCCCCTGGTTTCTTTTGCGGTTCTTTTTTTCTTTTTGAACCATGTCATAGAATCCTCCATAGTTCCTCTGGAAATGGTATTTGAACACCGTAATTACCTGCCTTCTTTGTTTTTATTTGTACCGGTTGCCGCAGGTGTTAAATGGGCCATTGATTATTACCAAAGGGAAAAACGTTCAATGGCCGCAGTTATTATCGCTTTTGTGACCATACTTGTCACGCTTCTGGGCACTGGAACTTATGTGCGGAACATGGCATGGACCAGCGAACGGGCGCTCTGGCAGGATGCCAAGGAAAAATCGCCAGGCAGAGCCAGACCCTATACAAATCTTGGACAAGGTTATTATGCAAAAATCGGAGATTATGACAAGGCCCTTGAACTTTATAAAACAGCTATGCATTTGAACCACGATAAACACCCGGATAAAGTAAAGCTCCTCTCCCTTAAGAATATTGCCAAGACTTACATAGCACGTGACCGAGACTATGATGAAGCAATTAAAACACTAAATAGAGCTACTGAGATTGATCCTGAGAATCTGAATGCTCATTTTGATCTCTATATTTCACTTATCCACGCAGGGCGGCTTGAGGAAGCCATGGAAAAAAGTGATTACCTGCTCTCCGAACAACCTGAAAGAGTAGACTTTCTCAATACAAGGGCCCTGCTCCACTTGCGAAAAAACCAGCCCAACAAAGCGATACCGTTTTTGATAAAGGCTATACAAAAAGCACCAAATAATGAACATACCCTTATCAGTCTTGGCCAGGCAAAGTCTATGACCGGCAACCATGTTGCTGCGGAAAAATTTCTGGGACGCATACCAAAGCGGTCTCCTCGTAAAACAGCCGCCCTGCTTCTGCAGATTGAAAACAGCCTACGGGCCGGAAATGAGATGGACGCGGAAAAATACGCGGAAAAACTGCTTAACCACAAAAATCCGCAAACAATAAGGGAAAAACTCCAGGAGGCGCAGGAACCGGGCCCCATGTGGCCCGTATCAGCCGACCTGGTCGCCCCTGTAATAGCGGAAGCACTAAAAAAGCAATCAACCAGCATAGAGAATCTGCAAACTTCCGATGAAGGCTAAGCAGGTAACACCCCTTCCCTATCCTGTTTATTTCTGGGCCGTTGCCGTTCTTGCCACGGCAGGACTGGCAAATTCCGTATATCTGGCCCTGTCGCATTACAGGGTTCATGCGGATGTTCTTTATACGAGCTTTTGCGCGATTTCAAATGCCATAAACTGCGATACTGTCTCCCAAAGCCCCTATTCCATATTTCTGGGGCTTCCGGTGGCTGTCTGGGGAATTCTGGCATACGGATTTTTTCTGGCTCTGCTGTTGTTTGCTGCAAGACAGGATGCGGATAAGAGAAGAATCTGGCCTGTTCTTTTTGTCGTGGCCCTGGGTTTTTCCGTATACAGCCTTATACTGGCATATATTTCAAAATACCATATCGGCGCATACTGCATAATGTGTCTTGCGGGGCATGCGATTAATTTTTCCCTGCTTTACTTTACCTGGATAGTCAGGCGCAGATTTCCTGAAAAAGGCTTTTTTTCAGGGATAAAAAAGGATTTAAAATATTTGTGGAGCCTGAGGAAAAGATGCGGATACGTGTTTTCTCCCATAGTGACTCTGGCAGTGGTTGTTATCCTTTTTTATCCTGATTACTGGCGCTTTGAGCTGCCGGAGATTTCCGCTGACATGAAAACCGGGGTTACAGAGGACGGCTCTGCATGGATCGGCGCGGAAGAACCCGAGCTGGTAATAACAGAATATACAGATTACATGTGTTTTCAGTGCAAAAAAATGCATGCCTATATGCGCCAGATTGTAAGGGAGAACCCGGATCGGATACGGCTGGTGCACAAACATTTTCCCATGTCCATGGATTACAATCCCCTTGTGGACACCCCCTATCATGAAGGCTCGGGCAAGCTGGCTGTTGCCGCAGCCTATGCCCTGCACGAGGGTAAATTCTGGGAAATGAACGACCGGCTCTATGATATTCCAAAGGGAGCCAAAACCATAGATATCCGGAAACTCGCAGAAGAAACCGGGGTTGATTTCAAGCGGCTGGCAGTTGCTCCGAAAATCAAAAAGCTTCGCTACATGGTCAAACGCGATGTTGCCGAAGGGGTAAAACTCGGAATCACCGGCACACCCGCATACGTGATAAACAGCGAGGTATACCAGGGGCGAATACCGGTTAAGGTGATAAAAGAGGTGATAAAATAAATTTGTTTGTTAACGGTTTTTAAAAGATTTTAAGAGCTGCTATTAAACAATTTAATAGTGGGAAGGCTTTATTTCAGTTGAGAGGGTAGTCATAAAGCAGGCAAAAATAAGAAATGAAAATATAAAAAGATTTAAAATCGGCAAGTTAAATGGTTTCCATGTAATATATGACAAATATTATTAACTGCCGGCACGTTTTTTGTAGCATAATGACCGGATTTGGCATTCTATGTAATCAGCGTTATTTGTTGCAGCCTAAACAAGGAGTAAGTTTCGTGAGACTGAAAAAAAGAGACTTTTTTGCACAGCAACACTCCGGTTTTACCCTCATGGAACTCATGGTGGTTGTTGCAATTATCGGAGTGATGGCCGCCATGGCAATCCCGAGTCTTGCCGCGTGGCTTCCGAAATACCACCTCAAGAACGCCACAAGGGATCTTGCATCCTTTATGCGTGAGACGAAAATGGAAGCTGTTAAAAACAATACCAACCTGGAAATCCGGTTTGACAGCTCATCAACCCCGGGATTTTATTACCGGGATTCAAACGGTGACGACTCATGGAATCCCGGAGAAAAGCGGATTGACCTGGGCGATTATAATGCCGGAATTGATTTCGGTTACGGTAATGCCGCAAATAACTGGAGCGGTGACAGTATTAGCGAGCCGGTTACATTTGATTCAGGGCCGGCAGATACGCTGTCTTTTTCATCCATGGGAATGTCGAACAATTCGGGGACGGTTTACATGGAAAATGAAAATTCCGATATCTGCTTTGCTGTGACAGTTCTTCTTACCGGGTCAGTAAAGGTAAGGGAATGGACGGGTTCTGCATGGATAGACTGATAAGAAAGGATTTCTTTCAAATGCACAATAATTGCCGTGCTTTTACGCTTGTAGAGCTTATGATTGCGCTGGTACTGTCCATCATTGTAATCACGGGGATCTATAACACTTTTATCAGCCAGCATAAAAGCTATGTGGTCCAGGAAAGAGCGGTTGAAATGCAGCAGACTATCAGATCCGCCATCAGCCGAATGGAAAGCGATATCAGGATGGCAGGATATGATCCTGACCAGACAGGAGGATACGGGATTACAACCGCTGCAGTCGATAACCTGGAGTTTACAAGAGACGACGGATCCGGAGGCACCGAGACAATCGATTATAGTCTTTACGATTCAAATGACAGTGACAGTGAGGCAAATGAACTGCAGAGAAAGTCCGGGGGAACCGCCATTGCCTATAATATTGACGAACTTCAGTTTGCCTACGCCTATGATTCAGACGGTGACGGAGATATTGAAACTCAGGGCGGAGAGGTTATCTGGGCGGTGCCCAACGGGGGAAACTGGTTTAACCTGGATGACAACAATGACGGGGTTATTGACGTAAACGATACCGAAGGTGGTGCGAATACAGGAACATCTGTTGATATATCCGATATCCGTGCGGTAAAAGTATGGATACTTGCCCGTTCATCCAGGCCTGACAGCACATATACAAACCCGAATACTTACGTGGTGGGAGCAAATCATTACACGCCTTCTGACAATTACAGACGAAGGCTCTCTGAAACCACGATTAAACTAAGGAACGCAGGGTTATGAAAAAAGGCGCGAAAAAAAATCTCCTGGTTAATGACAGCAGCGGTTTTACGTTGATTGAAGTTATGCTGGCTTTGGTGATTTTTGCAGTGGGACTCCTGGCTGTGGCCTACATGCAAATCAGCGCGATTAGGGGTAACGACACTGCTTTTGAATTCAGTAAAGCTCTGACACTCGCCCAGAGTAAAATAGATAAATTAACTGCCCTACCCTATGATGACACCATGCTGGACGATGACGATGGCGACGGCACCAATCAGGATTCTGACGATGACGGGCTCGATGACAGCGGAAACAATTTCGGGCTCGATGACAACACAACAGCAACAGCAGACGGAAGCGAAACCATAGATTCAAAATATAGCCTGTTCTGGAACATTGCAGTGGACGAACCCGTAAACAATGCCAAGAAAATCCGGATAATCGTACAATGGCAGGACGGATCGACACAGAGACAGGCTGAGCTTGACACAGTAAAAATGCAGTAGTTTTGGTTCAAACAGCACATAACGAGGCGGATTATGAATATACGATTTCAGGGGGTTAAACAATTAAACAATGAAAGCGGCACCGCGTTGGTAGTGGCCCTATTGGTTCTGGTCGCATTAACGGTCTTGGGTCTGGCCTCGATTAACACCAGTAGCATTGAGATCGGGATCAGCGGCAACGAAAGGGTTTACAGGCAGAATCTAAACATTGCAGAAAGCGCATCGCTTCATGGCTTAAAAGAAATTCAGAATATGGACTCCATAAATGACTATGATGATTTAATGCCGGATACCACTTCTCTTGTCTGGCTGAGCAATCCAGGATCAAGCACTTTTTTTGAGGATCCAGCCAACTGGGATTATAATGATGCTGATTCTGATGACAATGCTGAGCAGTTTTCCGGCGGTAAATACAGTTATTGTTACGCAGTTGACTACGAAGGTAAACAGAAAGGCTCAAGTCTTAAATCAGGGGCTTTGTCGGTTAATTTATATGCTTCTTACGGCCTGTCACAAACTAACGGCGGCACAGCATTGGTAAATACCGGGGTAAAAAAACCGGTGAGGAATCCATAAAAAAAACGGCGAGCCCTGGGGCTGCAAGGCGATGAGGGGAAATAAAATAAAAAGGCGGTATATCATGGAATATAAATCTGCACATAAACCAAATTTAAAAGCAATTACATTCACCATTTTAGCCCTTTTTCTTCTGAGCGCCGGTGCTACAGGCAATGCAGAGGCGGACTGTGTCTTTGACTCACTGGCCGACATACCCCTTGATGCCAGGATGGACTCACCCCCGGGGCTCATTATGTTTCTGATTGATGATTCTGGAAGTATGGACTTTGCAACAATGGTGGAAGACAAGGATTATGACTCCTTGAATTTCTTTTTCACAGGCGGGATGTTTCTGCCGCCGAGCCGGGAGGGCGTGAATTTTTCAGACCACAGCGACGGGGTTGCATACGTATTTGATAATCCGGGAGATCAGCAATTTGCAGGGCGAGATCTGGAAGGTGACGAACACCTATACTGGCAAAGCCAATATTCTGGCATCAATAAAATGTATTACAACCCCGATTCGACGTATAAGCCCTGGCCGAAATGGGATAGTGAGAGTGTTAATAATGATGCGCCGAGCTGGTCAGATCCGAATACCGATACGGATGCTCTGGACATGGAACCTGACACCCCCCGTTCCAATCCCATGGACGACAGCTACACATTTGACATGAACGGTGTATTTTATGCTTTCGATCCCGGCACCGTAATTGTAGACGACGACGATTCTGGCTTTTGGATCAATAATGACGACGGAGATTGGAATACCGACTATACCAACGATGATTGCTACCATAACTACTGCCCTTTGACTGATTTTTCCAAAGAATGCCAAGTGGAATGGGAGGCGGATGTTGATACAAACGAGGATTATGAAATCTACGCCCGCTGGAGTGATTTTGAAGAGCGTGGAACGGAGATTCCGTATCGCATCCACCACTCAGGCGGTGAGACAGTGGTGGAGGTCAACCAGCAGGTAGATATAAGCGATGAAACAGGCCAGGAATGGATGAAACTGACAGACCAGACTTTTAATTTTTCTTCCCGAAAAGCAAGAATAACTATCGGCAATGTAGACGGTGATGATCCGCCCTACAAAGTTGAGGAAGGCGAAAACGAAGTTTGCGCTGACGCAGTGGCCTTTGTTCCCGCCTCGAATGTCCGAATCCGAAATGCTCATTATTATGTAAAAAATGAAAACGGCGTCTACCTGGTAAATATGGAAGGCGCTTATGACAGCGGAGATTTCGGTTACTATGAGGTTATTGACAGCGATGATGACGGAAAGGCCGATCAGTTCAACGAGCTCACCAAGGGTGAGGCCGATTCTGCGGGCATTGTTACCGGCCGCA
This sequence comes from uncultured Desulfobacteraceae bacterium, assembly GCA_964626455.1. Taxonomy (GTDB): domain Bacteria; phylum Desulfobacterota; class Desulfobacteria; order Desulfobacterales; family Desulfosalsimonadaceae; genus Desulfosalsimonas. Next base: position 11,353 of record CAZVFQ010000008.1, read on the forward strand.
GTTACGAAGAGGAGCGGGTCAATTTTGCCAACTGGTATTCCTTTTACCGCAAAAGAGAGCTGACCGCCAAAAATGCCATAGCATCTGTAGCAACCAGCATGGAGGACGTATTTATAGGACTTGAATCCATCAATGGTGACCTTGGGCAGGAGATTCTTCCGATTAACGTAACGCATGACGGAACTTATGTGGATGAAACCGATTATTTGCTCTCCACCCTTTACAATGACTGGAATTCCAGCGGGGGAACACCACTTAGAGCCGGGCTAAATTACGTTGGCGAGTATTTCAGCGGGGACCACGTACCGAACGATATCTACGAGATTAACGGCCGGCCTTATACCGAGAGTGATTTTTATCCATTTTTCAGGGAAAGTGAGGGAGGGTATTGTGAGCAGGCATTCACAATCGCCATGACGGACGGATTCTGGAATGGGAACTATTGGGGAGTCGGTGATGCTGATGCAGATACTGATAATGAATTTGACGGAGGAATTTATCACGGCGATGCTTCAAATACACTGGCTGATATTGCCATGTATTACTATAAGAATGATTTAAACACCAACCTGAGCAATCATGTGCCCACGACGGACAAAGACACAGCAAACCATCAGCATATGGTTACTTACGGTGTTTCTTTCGGGGCCAACGGAACACTGGACCCGGAAGCTTACGATTGTGACCCGGGTGCTTCAACATGCAGTGAAAGTGAAGATGATACGAGCGACTGCTGTCCGATCTGGCCTGACCCGGGCAATGATGATAATCCCAGAAAAATTGACGATTTGTATCATGCTTCGGTTAACGGCAGGGGATCCTTCATAAATGCTTCGACTCCCGAACAACTTATTGCAGCCATGAAGGAGCTTCAAAACCTTATTAGCAGCCGTCTGGGATCCGCAGCCGCTGCGGCAAGCAATTCCATTCAGGTAAAAGCGGGAACCAAAATTTATCAGGGAATCTATCATTCCAGCAACTGGCGGGGAGATTTGATTCAGTATAGTGTTGATCCTGTTACAGGAGAAATTCAGGACGAAAACGAGGACCGGGACTGGTCTGCTGCTGAACAGCTCGAAGACAGGGATGAAGATGACCGCGTGATAATAACCTACGACGGGTCCACTGGTGTCCCGTTCCGCCATGGTCAATCAGTGCTGCCTGAAGATACTTACACGGAAGCTCTGGTGGCCTATTTGCGCGGGGAGAATGCCAATAATACTGAAGAAAACTTCAGGGTGAGAAGCAGCAAGCTTGGAGATGTTGTTCATTCAGCCCCCTATTTCCACAACGATGTGATATATGTAGGGGCCAACGACGGAATGCTTCATGCTTTTGACAAGGAAAACGGAAATGAACTTTTTGCCTATGTGCCCAAGATACTAATCGATGCCGGGACGTTGCCTGATCTTGCTGCAATGGATTATACTCATCAGTTTTATGTTGACAACACCGTGCATGTCCGGTCGATTTCAGACTCAACAACACTGCTGGTCGGAGGACTGAGAAAAGGCGGGAAGGGTTATTATGCACTTGACGTCAGCGCATTGAGTGATTCTCCTTCAGAAGATGATGCCTCCAATATAGTCAAATGGGAATACACTGCAGACGAAGATGATGACCTGGGATATTCTTACAGCCAGGCATATATTGCAAACACACATGCCGCCGGGTGGGTGGTTATATTTTCAAATGGGTATGACAGTGTAAATCAGAAAGCAGTATTATACGTGCTTGATATCAATGACAGCACCGGTAATATAGAAGAAGTCATTAAAATTGACACTAATCCAGATGCCTCGGTTCCGACCGGGGACTGTAACGGTCTGTCGTCTCCTGCTTTGATTGATTATAATTCTGACGGATACCTGGATTACGTGTATGCGGGCGATTTAAACGGGAATATGTGGAAATTCGACTTTAGTGGAGATGAAAAATCTGACTGGCAGATAGCATATAATGATGGTACAGATCCAAAACCGTTGATTACCGTTAAAAATGACCAGGGCGGACAGCCCATTACATTGGAACCGAATGTGATGAAGATGGACTGCAGCGCCGACCAGCAGGGTTACCTGGTCGTATTTGGCACAGGGCGGTATATTGGCGAAAATGACGCTCTAAACGATTATCAACAGACTTTTTACGGGATTTGGGACTGGCAGGATGCTTTTGATAACTCGCCTGAAACACAGTATCTGGGAGAATTCAACGCTGATGAAGACTCCCCTTCTCTTAGCAATGAGCCAGTATACGCAGACTCCCTGACACTGCGTGAGCAAACCCTAGTTAACAACATCCAGGGATACCGGATAATGAGCGATAACCCCATTGAGTGGTTTGAACCGCCGGAAGGAGATGATGATTTTGATACTGATTATGCAGGTTGGTATTTCAATCTGGTTGATCCCGGTGCAAGGGTCATACAGGACCCGCTCATAAGACCCGGTACCGGCGGGGATGTAGGTGTTGTTACATTTGTCTCCTCTGTTCCGTCGGTATCTGAATGCGGGGGCAGTGCGGGGCATTCCTGGTTGTACCAGGTAAGCGCCTGTAACGGAGGCAGGACAGCTGACCCGCATTTTGATACAAATGATGACAATGTTGTAAATGCAGACGATATGTTAGATGATGATGTAAGTGATTCAAATCCGCCTGACATTCCTCCTTCGGGAAAGGAATTTGATGATATGCTCTACAGGCCTGTACAGGTGGGATCAAACCTTTATATTAACACTTCCTCGGGCGAGCCCCCCGAACAGGTTAAAATACCCGATAACATGGAAGGTCTGTTTTACTGGCGCCAGATAGAATAAATACAGGAGAAATCGTCAATGAAACTTAAATGTTTAATCAAGGAAATAACGGGCATGTCTATTTTTGGGGCTATTTTGGCGGTGTTTTTGATTATTGCCGTCCCCGGTTTTGCGCAAAACAATGACAAACCAGAGGAGATTCGTAAAATTCCCCGGAATCCCTCTTTTAGCATAGAGAAAATTGATAATTCCGGAACTGATAAAAGGCGGTTCAATATTTTCGGAGAAGTAAATTTTTTGAATAAAGAAAGAATTGTGATTGACGATGTAGCCCATTCTATTGCTCCCGGCGCATATATATCAGGAATTCGAGAAGGCGACTACGTGGGTATTGACTTTAATTCCAATGGCAAGGTTGTTGCTGTTCAACGTTTTGAAAAAAAACAGGAGGAATAGCAAGCCCAACTCCCAATATCGATTTGCTTGAGGCGCACTTTTCTTTATATTGTATCCCATCTTACCAATGCCGGGGGAGCCAACTTGTTTCCCCGGCTTATTTTTGCACTTCCAGCCGATATATGTGTATCTACTCTTGCGGGCCTTTTTCAACGACACTGGCCAATTTTTGCTTGACGACAATTCCTTCATATTGATATATGATTTTATTTCGGTTGATCTCCTGATCCGTTGCTTGTGCTTAATTTTAATCAGATAAATCAGAGAGACAGGGAAGGAGTTTATATCATGACCAAGTATGTTTATACATTCGGTGAGGGAACCGCGGAAGGCTCTGGCAAGCAGAAAAATCTGCTCGGGGGCAAAGGCGCAAACCTTGCCGAAATGGCCAGGATCGGACTTCCGGTTCCTGCCGGATTTACCATTTCCACAGACGGATGCGTCTATTACATGAAGCACGGGGATTACCCCGAGGGTCTGGAAGACGAGGTTGAAGACGCCCTGGCAAAGACCGAAAAAATCATGGGCATGAAATTTGGTGATCCGGAAAATCCTCTGTTGGTCTCCTGCAGATCAGGGGCCAGAAAGTCCATGCCCGGCATGATGGAAACCGTGTTAAATGTGGGGCTTACCTCAAAGACCATCCCAGGGCTTATAAAAAAGACCGGAAATGAGCGGTTTGTATGGGATGCATACCGCCGCCTTATTACCATGTATGCAGATGTTGTCATGGAAAAGGCCGAAGGCATAGAGCCTGAGGAGGGACAGGAAATCCGGACTCAGCTCGATGAGATTATGGATCAGATAAAAGAGGAAAAGGGATATTCAGGAGATACGGATTTTACGGCCGAGGATTTTAAAAAACTTTCTGATATGTTCAAGGCTAAGGTCAGAGAAGTTCTGGGCACAGATTTTCCTGATGATCCAAAGGTTCAGCTCTGGGGTGCTATAGGCGCGGTGTTTAAGTCCTGGAACGGCAAGCGCGCCGTATCCTACCGCAGGATAGAAGGCATTCCGGATGAATGGGGAACCGCATGCAATGTACAGAGCATGGTATTTGGAAACATGGGAGATGACTCTGCAACAGGGGTTGCCTTTACCAGGAATCCCGCCACCGGAGAAAACAAGTTTTACGGAGAATGGCTGCCAAATGCACAGGGAGAAGACGTGGTGGCAGGCCTGCGCACCCCGAATCCGTTAAACAAAGACACCAAAAGCGAGCAGAACAAGCATCTGCCCTCTTTGGAAGAGGCCATGGCCGATACATACAAAGAGCTTGTGGATGTAAGAAACAAGCTTGAGGCCCATTACCAGGACATGCAGGACATTGAGTTTACCATCCAGGAAGGAAAGCTCTACATGCTCCAGACCAGGGTGGGAAAAAGAACCGGCATGGCTGCATTAAACATGGCCATGGATATGCTCGCCGAGGGCCTTATTGATGAAAAAATTACTGTTACCAGGGTTTCTGCAGATCAGTTAGACGAAATGCTTCATCCTCTGGTGGACCCTGAGGCCGAGAAAAAGGCTGTACCCATTGCAGAAGGCCTGCCTGCGGGTCCGGGAGGTGCGTCCGGTCAGATCGTTTTTACCTCAAATGATGCGGTTGAGTGGTACAAAGAGGGCAAGAACGTTATCCTGGTGCGCGAGGAGACAAACCCTGAAGACGTTGAAGGCATGCGTGCTGCAGTTGCGATTCTTACCGCAAGGGGCGGCATGACAAGCCATGCTGCGCTTGTGGCCCGGGGCTGGGGCAAGTGCTGTATTGTTGGCGCCGGGAATTTAAAGATTGATCTTCAGTCCCGGACGGTCGCAACAAACGGAAAAACTTATAAGGAAGGCGATGTCTTTACCTTAAACGGCACCAAGGGCTATGTTTACGAAGGCGAGCTGCCTATGATCGATGCCACTGAAAATCCACGACTTCAGAATTTCATGGAAATCGTTGACCGGCATCGGACCATGAAGGTGCGCACCAATGCTGAAACCGCAGAAGACGTAAAGGTGGCAAAGCAGTTCGGGGCAGAAGGCATTGGCCTGTATCGCACAGAGCACATGTTTTACGGTGAAGGCGCTGAAACGCCTTTGTTTCTGCTTCGGAAAATGATTTTAAGCGTAACCACGGAAGAACGCAGGGCAGCCCTTGACGAGCTGGCACCGTATGTAAAAGACGACATAAAAGAAACCCTGGAGATTTTAGACGGCATGCCTGTTACAATCCGGCTGCTTGATCCTCCGCTGCACGAATTTGTGCCAAGAAGCGAGGAAAACCAAAAGCGGGTTGCAGAAGCCATGGGTATTGATGTTGACACCGTGGCCAGGCGTTCCGGGGCCTTAAAGGAATCAAACCCCATGATGGGCCACAGGGGCGTGCGCCTGGGCATAACCTATCCGGAGGTGGCAGAAGCCCAGATAAGAGCCATTCTGGAGGCTGCGGCCGAGCTTATTAAAGACGGAAAAACCCCGAAACCAGAGATCATGATCCCGGTTACCTGCGATGTGGCGGAACTGGATATAATGAAGGAAATTACTGACAGGATCTACGACGAGGTAACAGAAAAGTTCGGCATAAAAGAGATAGACTATGATTTCGGCACCATGATTGAAATACCACGGGCTACTGTGCTGTCTGATAAAATGGCGCAGACTGCACGGTTTTTCTCCTATGGAACAAATGATCTGACACAGATGACATTTGGATTTTCACGCGATGATATTGTCGGTTTTATGGGTGATTATATTGACCGCAGAATACTTCCCAAAGACCCGTTCCAGACCCTGGACATGGAGGGTGTTGCCCCGATGATCGAGGATTCCGTGAAAAAGGGGCGCGAAACCAGGCCTGATCTCAAGGTTGGAATCTGCGGCGAGCACGGCGGTGATGCTGAGTCTGTTAAGTTCTGCTACAGAAACGGTTTTGATTATGTTTCCTGTTCTCCCTACAGGCTGCCCATTGCAAGACTGGCAGCAGCCCAGGCTGTGGTGGAGTCCGAAGAAGACTGATTTTTTTCATCCTCCTTCCCCCCTCCCCCAAAAAGCCCTCTCCCCTTGCGGGAGGGGGCTTTTTGTTTCCTGCACAATTTAGCTTTGACATTGTATACAAATGTAATTATTATGTACATACATTACTTTAAAACAGGAGGGAAGCTATGAGGGCGCGAGTCATTAAGATCGGCAATTCCCGGGGGCTGCGGATTCCAAAGCCGATCCTTGAACAAACCGGCATCCGCAAAGAAGTGGAAATCGAAGTGGAGAAAAACAGGATAGTCATCCGGCCTGTTCATGAAGTCCGGCAGGGATGGGATGAAGCATTTAGGACAATGGGAGAGAAAGGAGACGATGAGCTCATTATTGGCGACAATGAAATTTCACATTCATGGGACGAGGAAGAATGGCAGTGGTAGCAATGCGTTTTGATGTATTTCTTGTGAATCTTGATCCCACAATCGGATCAGAGATCAGAAAAACCCGCCCCTGTCTGGTGATTTCCCCTGAGGAAATGAACCGCAATATCCGGACGGTAATCATAGCTCCTATGACCACTGCCATTAAAGACTACCCCACACGAATAACTTGCAGTTTCGGGAAAAAACAGGGCCAGATCGTTCTGGACCAGATTCGGACTATCGATCGCGCAAGGCTGGTAAAAAAACTCGGAACCATTGACGAAAAAACGCAAGCAGAAGTTATTGACACGCTTCAGCGGTTGTTTGCGTTTTAATGATTTCTGTTATCCAGGTTGTGAAAATCGGCTATTGTAAAGCCGTTTTCTTCAAAATGCCTGTCAAAGGCAAACGCATGTTCGATTTGAAAAGCTTCCATTATTTCGAATCCCAGGCAGTCAACAAGGCTGACATTTCTGTTGTTTTGGGCAAATAGTCTTTGAATAGCTTTTGCATACCATTTGTCATCGACCCATACGATTTCAAGGACAGGAAAGATTTTTCTGTTAAAATCATTTACCGGCCCAAGACCGATACGCCGCTGCAGAAGGGCTGTTGTTTCAACAAGTACAAAAGAACTTGTTACCAGCACGGCGTTTTGCCGCGCTAAGTATTTGAAGTTTTCCCTCGCCCTTATGTGCATGTAATCGTTTTTTACGAAAAGAGCAAAAAGTGCGGATGTGTCTGCAAAAACCTTCATGATCCAAATGCCTCGTCAAGATAGCGGTCATGCTCTACAGATATGTCGGATTCAGGTGCCTCGTATTTTCCGGCAACAGACAGGGCCTGCTTGTATAGCGCTGCCCTGCCGGGTTCGGCTGTGGCAAGGTATTTGTCAATAGCCGTGCGGATCAGGGATGCAACTGATTCATTGCCGGATACGGAAAGCTCCTTTAACCTGCGCGCCTGTTCTTCATTTAGTTGAATTTGGGTACGGATCATGATATCCTCTCTTTGTAATCATGTTATCCTTTTTATTATCATGATTACACATATTGTTTAATCCGTCAAGCTAATTGAATCGCCCTATTCCTCAAAAGATGGTCCGCAAGAACCAGACACGTCATTGCCTCGCAGACAACATTTATCCTGGGAATGGCGCTTATATCGTGCCTGCCCTTGACTGAAAGCGTGCGGGGTCTGCGGTTTTTATCCACTGTTTTCTGCTCGATTGCAATAGATGGTATGGGCTTTACAGCAACCCGGGCGATTATGTCCTGGCCTGTGGAGATGCCTGCAAGTACTCCGCCTGCATTATTTGAGGCAAAACCGTCGGGCAGCATGGGGTCGTTGTTCTGCGAACCTGTTTTTTCCGCAGCTTTAAATCCTGCCCCGATTTCAACTCCCTTGACAGCCCCTATGCTCATAAGAGCCCTGGCAAGTTCTGCGTCCAGCTTGTCAAAAACAGGCTCGCCAAGACCTGCGGGAATGCCTGCGGCAATTATTTCAACAATGCCTCCAAGGGAATCGCCTGCTTTTTTTACCTCATCCACCTTTTTTTCCATTTCTTCGGCTGCCTGCATGTCGCAGGCGAGAAAAGGGTTTTTTTGTATTGCGTTTTTGTCAAAACCCTTGCAGTTTATGCCGCCAAGGGCCCGGGTATAGGCTGTAACACTGATATTTTGCTGCTTTAAAACCTCGGCTGCCACTGCACCTGCTGCAACCCTGGCAGCGGTCTCACGGGCAGATGCCCTGCCCCCGCCGCGCCAGTCCCGGATGCCGTATTTTGCCTCGTATGTGAAATCTCCGTGTCCGGGTCGGTAAAGGTCTGCATAGGGCTCATAGGCAGAAGAATCTATGTTTTTGTTTTCAATAATTATGGAAATTGGTGTTCCGGTGGTTTTGCCCTCAAATACCCCGGAAAGAATTTTTGGCCGGTCTGGTTCGCGTCTGGCAGTGCCTGTTTTTGCGCTGTTCGGCTTGCGCCGGTCCATGATTTGCTGAATGATTTCTTCAGAAAGCTCTATGCCCGGAGGACAGCCGTCTATTACCGCTCCTGAGGCAGGGCCGTGGGATTCGCCCCAGGTGGTGACCCTAAACAGGGTTCCCAAGGTGTTTGCTGACATACTCGCTCCTTATTATGGTTTCACAAACCTGGTCAATATCAGCACCATCGGTTGACACCTGCATGTGACAAGCGTTTTCATACAAAGGGGTCCTTTGTTTAAGCGTATTAATGACCTCTTTTTCAAGCGGGTCAGCACTTAGTGCAGGCCGCTGATACCGGGTGTTTTCATCTGCGCGCATCCTGGCAAGAATGGTTTTTTCGAGTGCTGTAAGCCAGACCACAATGCCGGTATCCTTCATGGAAAAAATGTTTTTTCCCCGCAGTACGATCCCGCCGCCTGTGGCAGCCGCCAGACCGCTGCGGGATGCAAGTGAACTTATAATTTCAGATTCAAGGTCTCTAAAACTTTCCCAGCCGTAGCGGGAAACATAATCCGAGATGTGCATACCTGCCTGCTGTTCAAGCAACAGGTCCGTGTCTGTAAATTCCATGCCCAGTTTTTGGGCAAGAAGCTTTGCAACCGATGTTTTGCCTGTGCACCGGTATCCGATCAGGTAAATGTTCATTTGTTGTAAAGCCTTTCAAAAACCTTCCAGAAATCCGGAAACGATTTTTCAACGCATGAGGGATTGCGGATTTTTATTCCGGGCACTGCAAGTCCGGCCACAGCAAAGCTCATGGCTATTCTGTGGTCATCGTATGTCTCGATTTCAGCGCCATGCGGGCGGCTGCCAGATATTCTCAGGCCGTCTTGCGTTGCAATGGCTTCAACTCCCATTTTTTCCAGTTCAGAGGCAACCGCAAAAAGGCGGTCGCTTTCCTTGTCCCGAAGGTGGGCCACGTTTCTGATTATTGTGGTGCCTTTGGCAAATGATGCCACAACCGCAAGGGTGGGAACCATGTCAGGCATGTCGCCCATATCCTCGTCCACTGCCAGAAGCCTGCTGCCTGTTACAAATATGCCTTCAGAGGTTTCGCTTACCCTGCAGCCCATTTTTTCAAGGACTTCTGCAAATCTTACATCTCCCTGGTGGGTGTTGGATGATATGTCTGTAACACCGGCTGTTCCTCCTGTAACCGCAGCTGCCGCCCAGAAATAGCCAGCCTGGGAGCAGTCAGGCTCCACGGTGTATGTCCCGGGTGTATAAACCTGGTTGCCGTATACCCGGAAAAACCCGAAACCATCCCTTTCATACCCGATGCCGAACATGGTCATTATATCAAGGGTCATTTCAACATAAGGTTTTGATACCGGTCCTGCTGAAACGTGGATATCAAGTCCGTCCCGGGTGCACGGGGCCATGAGAAGCAGGCCGGAGAGATACTGGCTGCTTTTGGAGCAGTCAATTGTAGTTTGGTTGCCGGTGATGCGCCCTCCCCTGATTTCAACCGGAGGGCAGTTGTCCCGGTTTACCGAAACCGCAGAGACTCCAATCTGCTCCAGCGCTGAAAGAAGCTCGCCAATGGGGCGCTGATGCATGCGCTCTGTGCCGCAAAGCCTGTAAGGACCCGGGCCGAGCGCGGAGGCAGCGGTAAGAAGGCGCATGGAAGTGCCCGAATTTCCAAGATATATGGTTTTGGGCCCTGGAACCGGTTTGCCTGAACAGCCCTGCACAACCAATTTATCATT
>CAZVFQ010000008.1:21745-31203 GCA_964626455.1 uncultured Desulfobacteraceae bacterium
TAGACGAACATGCCGGCGCCGTCTATTATGCGGCAGCCTGCGGCTTCGGCCCTTTTAAGCAGGGCTGTGAAAAGCGGGGTATAAATAATATCCATTACGCACATGCCGGGTCTTAATGCGGATTCAGGCACGGGCATGGCCTCTGTGTCCGGGTGCATGCCGACAGATGTGGTGTTTATAAGGATATCAAAAGATTCCCTGGAAATTTCATCCATGGCTATTGCCTGTGCTTTTAAATCCCGGGCAAGCATCTGCGCTTTTTCATGGGTGCGGTTTGCTATGTAAACCGTTGCACCTTTTTGCATTAAACCGTGGCATACGGCCCGGGCGGCTCCGCCCGCGCCTATGATCAGGGCTTTTTTCCCGGAAGCCGGGGCATATTCCTCCATGGCCCGGACAGCTCCGATGCCGTCGGTGTTAGATCCTGAAAGTTTTCCTTCCCTGTTGACAATTGTGTTTACAGCTCCGATTTGGCGGGCATTATCATCGATTTCATCAAGGCGGGCCATGATATCAACCTTATGCGGAATGGTTACGCTTGCCCCGCGGATTCCAAGGGTGCGGATGCTGTCTGCCGCGCCCGCGGAATCATTTGTATCAAATGCCACGTATATACCGTCGACTCCTGCTGTTTCAAATGCGGTATTGTGCATTAAAGGGCTCAGGCTGTGGCCCACCGGATGGCCGATAACGCAGTATACCGGGGTTTTTGCGCTTATCTGCATTTTATTTTTCCGTTATTGTCTCATCTATCTTCATGCCGAAATGCCTTCCCGAGTCCTCGGTTACGGCAAGGACGCGGTCGCCCGGTTTTAGCACTGCAACTGAAACCGGGTTTCCCTCCGGGTCTGTCAGGCGGATGGTTTCAGCATTCTGTACGATGGTTGAAATTTCACGGTCTCCGATTTTTGCCTTAACCAGCATAAGAGGACGCTTTTCGATTTTCAAGCGGCCCACTATGCCCGGGCTTGTTTCACCCTTGTGGTTTACGATAAGCACTTCGTCGCCTGCAGCGAGTTCGGAGAGATACCTTGTCTTTCCGTCCGGCACCCGTGTGTAGGCATGGACCGGGCCAGCGTTTACCCGAAACGGCCTGGGGGCGACATAGGGATTGGAAACGCTTTCAGAATGCACGAGAAACAAAGCAGAGCTTGCGTTTCCCACAAGCATACCCTCGCCCGGATTCATGTCCGAGCACGTGTCAACACATACCCGGTCGCCCATGCCCAATGGTTTTAACTCTGTTATTTCTGCAATATCAAGGTCCAGAATCCCGGTATCAGCCTTTAGCACGGAAAGGGCTTTTTTAAGATCTGCAGGGTCTAGAGGGGTGTAGAGAATATGTTCCACCCCTTTTTCAAGTATGCTGAATGCTGTTTTTGCCTCGTCTATGCTTTGGACCTGCGCTATTACACCCGCCCCTCTTGCTATAAGGTTTTCCAGGGGTATTATTGTCCAGTCACTGCATTCAAGAATCACTTTTTTATCCTTTGCCAGCCGGGCGATTTCTTCTTCGTCGTCACTGCTGGTTATCGTAAAATGAACAACATCAGTGCCGATCTTTAAATCCCCGTCTTCTGCTATTGTCTGGATGCGGCCCAGCGACTTTGCCGTATCCGAGTATCCGGGCGGGATAACAAGGCCGTCTGCGCCGCCTTCTAAGGCTGTTGTGGCAAGCTTTTTATCCCAGGGATCAACTTTAACCCATATTTTTCTGCTCATAGCGTACCTCGCAGGCTTTTTTTACTGTCCAAGGATTTTAAGGGCGTCTTCAACAGAGCCGTTTTCAAATACAATACTGCCCATTGCTTTTATCATCTTTGCCGGATCTCTGTGCTGAAACACGTTTCTGCCTATGGAAGCACCGGCACCGCCGGCATCAATTGCGCCTTTTACCATTTCAAGAATGTCGCGGTCAGAGTCCATTTTTGAACCTCCGGCTATGACAACCGGAACGGTTGATCCCTCCACTACTTCGCGGAAGGATTCGGGCGAGCCTGTGTATGAAACCTTGACAACGTCTGCGCCCATTTCGCAGCCAACCCTTGCGGCATGTTTTACCACGGAAACGTCGAATTCGTCCTTTATTTTTTCGCCCCTGGGATAGACCATTGCAAGAAGAGGCATTCCCCATGTCCGGGCTTCCGCGGCGACCTTTCCGAAATCGTTTAACATTTCCTTTTCCTGGTGATCGCCGATGTTAACATGAATGGACACCGCATCAGCGCCCAGCTTTATGGCCTCTTCCACACTGCACACCAGTGTCTTGGAATGCGGATACGGCGACAGGCTTGTGGAGGCCGAAAGATGCACAATAAGTCCGATATCAGAGCCTCCCCTGCGATGGCCGGCCCCAACCAGCCCCTTGTGCTCCACAATTGCGTTTGCGCCGGCCTCTGCCACGGTTGCAACCGTGCTTTTAATATCTTTTACGCCGTCTATGGGGCCTACAGTTGTGCCGTGGTCTAGGGGGACAATAATTGTTCTGCCGGTGTTTCTGTCCATGATACGTTCCATGCGGATGTGTTTGCCGATGATTGTCATTTTTTTCCTCCTTTGTTTGTTGATGGTTACTGGTTAATAGTTAATTGTTAATAGTTAATTGTTAATGGTTAATTGTTGATGGTTGATTGTTAATGGCTTAAGAAAAAAGCTTTATGATTTCAAGTTGTTACAACATTAATGCCTCTGGTCAGTTTAAGCCTTGAAAAATAAAAGAATTCCAGTGTGTTGTACAAACAACTTTTGACTGTCCAGTTAAAAAGATTTTTTCAAATAAAAAGGCCGCGGGGATTTTTCTCCTCCGCGGCCTTTTTTAAAATAAAAAAGCCGCGGGCGATTTCGGGTCTGCCCGCGGCTTTTAAAGCTTGCTTTTATGTCAGGAAAGCATCAGCGCGCACCAGGCAGACCCGCGGCGTAAAAATAATAATAAAAGCCGTAATAAAACCAGGTTCTGCCTGAGCAAGTATTTTTCATGATGCTGTTTATTCCTTTTTTCTGTATTTTGTTCGTAATCTCCCTGAATCGTTTCTTCTTGTCAAGAATTTTTTTCCGAGGCCTTTTTCAGACCTTGTATTTACCAAAATCCTCGGGGGAAAGGTTCTGCAGGTATTCGGCCCATTTCTGTCCCTGGTCGCTGTCGTCTGCGACTTCGAATTCCCCGTTTTTCACCTTGAGATGCTGGACCACGGTATCGTCTACATATATGTCTGCCTTAAGGCGCAGTGCAAGTGCTATTGCATCGCTGGGTCTGGCGTCCACGATGAATTCCCGGTCCTTTCCTACGCAGTAAATCTTGGCATAAAACGTGTTGTCCTTTAAATCGCAGACCTCGATCCTGGGCACCGTTATTTCAGCCTGCTCTATGAAATTTTTAAACAGGTCGTGTGTCATGGGCCGGTCAAATTCAATTTTCTGCAACACTGATGCAATAGCTGCAGCCTCGTTTAACCCTATCCAAATGGGCACCGAGAATTCTTCCTCCGCAGCATTTAAAATCAGAATCGGCGCGTTTGTCGACGGGTCAATGGCAAGGCCTGCGACCGTCATTTCATGCAGCATGAATTTTTCCTCCTTTACTCGTGTGTTGCACTGCCGATTCCTCCACCGGCATTTTTCCTTTAAGCGAATTGGCGCATGCCCGCGATATTTCCACAGGGATTGTTTTTCCGATCAAATCCCCTGGCTGAACACCGCAGGATTCAGGATCAATTTCAAAGTTGACGATTCTGTTTTCGGACGTACGGCCGGTCATTTCAACGATGTCCATGAACTGTGAATTACCTCGGCTGCGCCCGTGCTTGCTTGCTCCTTCCACCAGTACGCCCATTGTTCTGCCAACCAGGTTTTCGTAGATCCGTCTTGTAATGTGCTCCTGGGTGTGCAGCAATTCTTTTAGCCTTGCATGTTTTTCTGCAGAATCGATTTTTGCGTCAAATTTTCTGGCAGGCGCCTGGGGCCGATCTGAGTATTCAAATGCAAACAGGGTATCAAAACCAACCTGCCTGAGAAGATCTAAAGTCATTTCAAAATCCTGCCGGGTTTCTCCGGGAAACCCTACTATAAAGTCTGTTGTTACTGCTATATCAGGCCGGGCGGATCTTAATTTTTCAATGCGCTCCATGTAGGCATCCCTGGTATATTTCCTGTTCATTCTTTTTAAAACATTGTCTGAACCGGACTGCACAGGCAAATGGATATGATTGCAAAGCTTGTCAATGTGGAAGAACGCGTCAACCAGCTCATCTGACAGATCTTTAGGATGGGAGGTAACAAACCTTATTCTTTCAAGTCCCTCAACCTGCGCGACCCGGCCGAGAAGCCGGGCAAAAGATACAAGGTTTTCCTTTTTGCCGTATGAATTTACATTCTGACCGAGAAGAGTTATTTCTTTTGTCCCGGCCGAAACAAGAGCCGCTGCTTCATCTGTAATCTGCTCCGGTGGCCTGCTCTGCTCCCTTCCACGCACATAGGGCACCACGCAATAGGTGCAGAAATTGTCGCATCCGCGCATAATTGTTACATACCTGGATACAGCCCCTGTTTGCCGCCGATAATCTGTACTTACAGGCGCCAGGTCCGCTTCAGGGATTTTATGGCCGGATTTGTCCACATCCGGCATTTCAACATCTATGATACGGTCATGTCCGTTTTCCAGGGCTTTAACATAATCCGGCAGCCTGTGTATGACCCGGGTGCCGAAAATAAGGTCCACATCCTCAAAACGGCCTGAAAGTTTTTCCGCCTGCTGCTGGGCCACGCATCCTGCAACCGCGATTGTCATATGCGGTCTTCTTTTCTTTATTCCGCACAGGCGCCCTACATAGCTAAATACCTTCTGCTCTGCCTTTTGCCTTATAGCGCAGGTGTTTACAATTGCAAGGTCCGCCTTCCAGGGCGAATCGGTCGGCTCGTAGCCAAGGCCAGAAAGCATGTCAGCCATACGCTCGGAGTCATACACGTTCATCTGGCAGCCGAGGGTCTGGATCATTGCTTTTTTTAGTTTTCTTTCACTCATATGTCCTCGATCAGGTATTTTTCCGAAAGCTCGGATAAAATACCTTCCACCACAGGCTCACACCCCGGAGCAGTGTGCAGCGCTATATGTCCTGTTTTTGGATCAATTGTTTCAAGCACGGCTATGCCTTCGTACGCCTCAAAAAGGTATTTGAAAAAACAGATTTCGCGGCGCTCAATACGAAGGTTTCTGCAAATTGTGCGGTTTTTTACGTTTTGCTGTTTCATTTTATTAATCATAACACCCGCGCTTTTGGTTTTGCAATATAATATAGGTATTTCATTAAGATCTTCAAGGCTGACGGCAAAGTAAAAGCTATGAGTTGTCCCGAGGCCCCGGGAACAGAGTCGGGGTTTGATACAAAGGCTCAGGGCTTGTTTGGGGTTGCCAGCAAATCCAAGATAAGTTATATCCCATGCCATGGAAAAGATATGGAATATCCGGAAGCCTGCCGAAAAGCTGGTAAGACTGCTTTACCGCCGGCTTAAGTGTCATCCGGTTACAGCCTCGGTTCTGGTAAACCGGGGGATCGAATCGCAACAGGCTGCGGAGCAATTTTTCAGACCTTCCCTGCGCGACATTGAATCCCTGTTTTCCTTAATAGATCTTAAAAAGGCATCGGCCCGGATTCTCAAGGCTCTTGAAAATCACGAAAACATACTGATTTTCGGCGATTATGATGTGGACGGCATCACTGCGACCACTGTTTTATACCAGTTTTTAAAACAGGCACGCGCAGAAGTTTCCTTTTATATCCCCCACCGGACCGAGGAAGGCTACGGCCTGAAACCCGAACACATAGACATGGAAGAAGCACGCAAGGCCGGGCTGATAATTACCGTTGACTGCGGGTCCGGGAGTAATAAAGCCGTGGAGTTGGCCTTAAGTGCCGGAATTGAAGTTATCATCACTGACCATCACGATATTGACACTCTGCCGCCCGCCCTTGCAGTGGTAAATCCCAAAAGAAGCGACTGTCCCTCGGGCCTTAGGCACCTTGCAGGCGTCGGAGTTGCATTCGCCCTTGTTATGCAGGTTCGTAAAGACCTGAGAGAAAAAGGATTTTTTTCGGATAAACAGGAGCCCAATTTAAAAGAAATCTGCGATCTTGTGGCGCTTGGCACTGTTGCTGATGTTGTTCCGCTGATCGCTGAAAACAGGATCATAACACGGGCCGGAATAGAAATCATAAATTCTGCGCCGCGGCCCGGGATTCGAGCGCTGATAGAGGCATGCGGTATCCGGAAACCTGCGCTTAACGCAGAAGACCTCGCCTTCAGGCTTGGCCCGAGATTAAACGCTGCAGGCAGAATGGAGCATGCACAGCTCGGGGTAAGACTGCTCATAACAGACGATGACCAGGAGGCCGGATCGATTGCAGAGCAGGTAAATTCATTGAATTCCCGGCGTCAGACCATAGAGGCACGTATTTTGCGCCGCATTGAAATGTATCTGGAGCAGACGCCTGAGATTCTGGAGAAAAAGGCCCTTGTTCTTGCAGACGATCAGTGGCATCAGGGTGTACTCGGGATTGTGGCATCACGAATCGCTGAAAAATACTGCCGGCCGGTGGTGCTTTTCTGTGCAAACAACGGGGCATG
The DNA here is from genome assembly GCA_964626455.1 of uncultured Desulfobacteraceae bacterium. Lineage (GTDB taxonomy): Bacteria > Desulfobacterota > Desulfobacteria > Desulfobacterales > Desulfosalsimonadaceae > Desulfosalsimonas. Next base: position 28,364 of record CAZVFQ010000008.1, read on the forward strand.
GATCGGCTCGGCACGAAGCCTTCCGGGCATTGATCTGTATGAAAACATTTCCGCATGTGCCGAACATCTGGAAACCTTTGGCGGACACTCCATGGCAGCCGGACTCCGCACCGGGGCAAGACAACTTGATTCTTTCCGAAAAGAGTTTGAGGCACGGATACAAAGCACGTGTCCTGATTCGGTTTTTGCACCTGAACTGGAAATTGATTGTGCGCTTTCTTTTGATATGATCAGTGAAACCCTGGCAGACGAGCTTGCCGGGCTTGAACCGTTTGGTGAAAAAAACCCTGAACCCATTTTTACTGCAAACAACATTGAGGTGGTGTTTTCCAAAATAATCGGAGAGCGCCATATGCGCCTTATGCTGCGCCAGCCTGAATCAACAAAAAAGCAGGCCTTTCAGGCTGTCTGGTTTAACATTGATCCACAAAAACAGATACCCCGCAGGCTTGCGCAAATAGCTTTCAGGCTAAGGTGGAATCATTACAACGGCAGAAAAGATATCCAGCTTATTATAGAAGAAGCCCGGGAAAAAACAGGAGCCTGAGTTTTTTCTTGAAATTGATGACGGGTACAATTATGATACAACGTCGTTATTTTGGGGTTGGTAATAATCGATTCCCCTGCCCTGTTGTCATTTCAGGCTGGGTTGAAATCATGTATATACTTATTAAGAAAAGGAATCGGTCATGTCGAAAAGATTTAGACCGGAAAACAGCGGGGAATCCCGGCTGATATCCAGAATAGAAACATCCAAGGAATACGAACGGCGCAGATCAATCCAGGCGGTCGGAGAAGTCTTGGATTCCCTGGGAAATGCAATTGCAACAAAACTCGTGGAAAACAGACTTGTTGAGACCAATAATACTCCGGCTTTGCGCGAACAGATGGAATACTGCCTGGAAAAACTGTCCAGGGCTGATGATTTTGACATTGATTATCAGATAGCACCGCTTCGCAACCTGGTGGCAAATCCGCACGTGGTAACACTTTATATTACCGCATTTGTGATTGAGCAACTGCTCAGGCACAAGGACATAATTGATATCTATGGTTCGGATGAAGAGATATACGCCTGCATTCACCGCCAGGTGGTAAAATTCCTGATGACGTGATGCCCCCGGTATTCAACCCCCGTCAAGTAAATGAGCCGACCGGTGATCCGGCCCTGTTTGTGCCGTTTTTCTACGAAAGACGGGCCCTGCTTTTTGATGCGGGCGAGATTTCAGCGCTTTCTCCCCGGGATATCCTTAAAATCAGCCATGTGTTTATCACGCATACTCATATGGACCATTTTATAGGATTCGACAGAATCCTGCGCATATGTCTGGGCAGGGAAAAAACGCTTCGCGTTTTCGGACCCGAAGGATTTATCCAAAAGATATCATCAAAACTAAGGGCCTATACCTGGAATCTGGTGCACAATTATGCGGCGCCGCTTGTCCTGCATGTGACCGAAATCAGATCCGACCGGCTTGTATCATGCAGATTTGACTGCGGAAACCGGTTTGAGCCATCCCCTTTGGAATATGATGCTTTCAATGCGCCGCTTCTTTATCATGAACCCGGATTTATTGTGGAAGCCGCTATTTTGGATCATGATATTGCATGCATGGGCTATGCATTAAAAGAACGCTTAAGCATAAACATCCGCAAGGAAGCACTCGATGAAATGGGATTGATTCCGGGGCCATGGCTATATGAATTAAAACAAGCCCTTTATGCAGACCAGGACCCTGAGAGCAGATTTAAAATACCCGCTTCATTTTGCAGCAAATTTCAACCGGCCGGATTCCGGCTGGGAGAACTTGCAGACCGGCTGGCAATTGTCACGAGGGGAAGAAAAATAGCCTATATCACTGATGTGGCCTTTAATAAAGAAAATATAAAAAAGATTATAAGTCTTGCCCGGGATGCGGATCACCTGTTTATTGAAGCTGGATTTCTGGAAGAAGACAAAGACATTGCAGCGCGCAAAAAGCATTTAACCGCCTCGCAGGCGGGCAGTCTGGCCGCTGCGGCCGGGGCAAGGCGTTATACATTGTTTCATTTTTCCCCGCGCTACAGCGGCAGCTACCAGAAACTTGAAAAAGAGGCATCAGAGGCTTACTGGCTCAATGGGCCTCAGCTTCATCAAACTCACCCTGGCGCATGATCATCAGTGCCAGTTTATGGATTGCCTTGCGCTTTTCATCCGCAGTGCGCCCCGGATAGTTTCGGTAAGTCAGAACCACTCCCGCAAGGCAGGCAAAAAAAGCATGGGCGTCCAACCGAAGATTTTCAGAGCCTTCGGTCTGATTCACAACTTTTTCGAACATTTTTATAAAATAGCGCTGTACACTGTTGAACTTCTTTAAAGCCTGCGGGTTAAGCTCGCCCCTGATCATAAAGTGCACCATCATCTGGAAAGTGGCCTCATTATCTATAAGATAGTCTACAACCGCGATGGAGAGTTCTTCGATGTTTCCGCCCTGTTCCACGCGCTTTTTTAGCCGTTCTTCAATATGGTTGATATCCTGAATGAGGGCTTCCACAAAAAGATCATCCCTGCTCGGAAAATACCTGTATATTGACGCAGCCGACACTCCAGCCTTTAAGGCGATATCGCGCATGCCGATTTCATGGAATGATTTTTCCTCAAAAAGCTCCATTGCGGCCTTTATGATAAGCTGTTTGCGGACTTCCCGCTCATCTTCTCTTAATTGCTCAAACGTTGATTTCTCAGACATATCCGAGTTCCTTGAAGTTTTGTACATAACGATAACTTGTTTCCTTTAAGAATTTTCTTTAAATTTTATATCACGGTTTGTATAGATAAACAATGTTTTTTAGCTTTCTTC
>CAZVFQ010000008.1:31303-46019 GCA_964626455.1 uncultured Desulfobacteraceae bacterium
GACAAGACCTGGTAGTCAAAACGTTTTATATTAAACCCCACCACAAGATCGAGCAGTGCGAGGCAATCCACCAGCCGGGTAATTTCATGATCCCGGAAAACAAGGAAATCATCTGTTCCGGCATCATATAAAACAGCACATGAAACACCCATCAGGCGGGCATTTGACCATCCGCCAACCTCTTCTGCGCTGCGCTGGGTTTCAATGTCAAGCACCCCGAAGCGGGACTTGTTGCTTTTATCGGACTTTTTTGCCGGCTCCTTGCGGTTCTTTTTAAATAGTACGGGTGAGGATGGTTCGGTTTCCTGTTTATTAAAGCCAGCTGAAACCTTATAGCGGTTATCTGTTTTTGCAGAAGAATCTGTAAGTTCCTGCAGGATAAAACCAGCCGCGGCCTTGTCTATGGGCCTGTTGCCGGAGCCGCACTTGGGCGAGTGAACGCATGCGGGACATCCTGATTCGCAGTTGCAGTCTGATATGACCTTAAAAGTCTGTTCAAGCAGTTGATCAGCCTTGGCATATGCGCTTCTGCACAGGCCGATCCCGCCGGGAAAAGCATCGTATACAAACACTGCCGCGCTTTTTACCTGGGGATGAAACGGCGTGGAAATCCCTGCCAGGTCATTTCTGTCGCAGAGAACAAAAAGCGGGCATATGCCTATGGCCGCATGTTCCACCGCATGGATACCGCCCATGAAATGCATCTGCCGGTGTTCTGTTTTTTCCTGCACTGCACCCGGAATGGAAAACCAGATCCCCTCGGTTTCAAAGATTTGCGGCGGCAGATCCAGCGGAAAAATGTTTATTCGTTTCCTGTCTTTTATCTGCCGTTTCTCATAGCCGGTGACCTGGTCGGTTACCCTGAGCCTGCCGAATCCAACCCATGTTGAGCCGAGATTCTTTCTGCAGTATTCCTCAAGGATCTCTGTCTGCTTGCTTGCTCTTACTCTGGTATAATAGTTGGGCCTGGCCTTTGATACTGCAACCGTACGTGTTTCCGGATCAAGACGCTCCACCCTGAAAGTCTCGCCTAAGTGCAGGTAGATCGCCCCGGGATGTGTTTCCCTGAAAGCCCTGAAAGCATCAACCTCTCCCCGGTTTTCACCTGTTTTTCCGTCAATTATGTTGTATCTGGCCCCTGATCCCCGAAGATCTATGTTTCTGTGAGGCTGTTTGGCTGATGAATAATAGCGGCATCCATCCTCGCTGCACAAAAGATCGCCCTTTCTTGCAAGCCGATCAAGACAGGACTTTACGTTCCGGCCGGAAAAAAAATCATCATCTGTTTCAAGCGGGTATTCTGCTGCAGCGCAAACCAGATGTTTTTCAAGAAGATCCGTGTTATCCGGGTTGACCATGGCCGATTCCGGAGCCATGTTTATAAAACTGTCTGCATGACGCATTATATATTGATCAAGCGCGTCTTCTCCGGCAATCATCACGATGGCTGCATCCCTGCCGCTTCTGCCCACTCTTCCGCCCCGCTGGCGGGTGGCCATAACAGTGCCCGGGTATCCGACCAGGATGCACAAGTCAAGATCTCCTATATCGATACCAAGTTCAAGTGCGCTGGTTGATATAACAGCCAAAAGTTCGCCTGTAAGCAGTTTCTGCTCGATGTCCCTTCGCTCTTCTGCCAGAAACCCTGCACGATAGGCGCTTATTTTTCCGGCAAAAGCCCCTTTCTGGCTGCCGGCCCACAGGGCTATCAATTCTGTCATTTTCCTGGACTGACAGTAAACAATTGTGCGCAGGCCTCTGTGAAGGGCAGCTTTTAAAAGCTGAATGGCTGTATGAGCCGGGCTGTCGGCCGGATTGATAAACAGAAGATGCCGCTTGCCTTCGGGTGCACCGGTTTTTCTGATCTCCTTTACGTCAAGGCCGGTAAGAGCCGAGCTTAATGCTCCGGGATTGCCTATAGTGGCAGAGCTGAACACAAATACCGGAGCAGCCCCGTACAAGGCGCAGACCCTCCTGAACCGCCGAAGAACCTGTGCCATGTGAGAGCCCAGTATTCCGCGGTACGTGTGAACCTCGTCTATGACCACAAACTCAAGATTACAAAGAAATTCAACCCATTTTTCGTGATGGGCAAGAATTGTCAAATGCAGCATTTCCGGGTTGGTAAGTATCACGTTTGGCGGAGATTGCCTGATTTTTTTCCGCCGCCAGGCAGTGGTGTCCCCGTCATATATGGCAGCAGACGGGGCAAAACCGCGGCAGCCCGCTGCTATCTCGTAGAAGGTGCGGAGCTGATCCTGGGCCAGTGCTTTTAAGGGAAAAATGTAGAGGGCTTTTGCCTGAGGCCTTGCCATGATGCGTTCGAGCACCGGCAGGTTATAGATAAGGGTCTTGCCGCTTGATGTGGGCGTGGATACAACAACGTGACGGTTTTCACGGATAAGATCCAGGGCCTGCTGCTGATGGGTATAAAGTGCTTCTATGCCGGTTTCCGCAAGCAGTTCTGAGAGCATGCCCTTGGTCTTTATATCAGCGTATCTGGCCGGAGCCTCCTGAAGGGTGGTATGGTAGACCACCTGGCTTCCGAGCTGAACCGATTTTTTCAACGCGTTTATATACTCATGTATGGAAGAATCAGGATGTTTCATTTAGGCTTTTCTGCATGCCCGGAGATTGTTTTTATGATGGTTAAACACCCGGCTTCCCGCAGATTTCAATAATTACGGATTCTATCACGTACCTGGGAGACGGTCCTGTTGTTTTAAGCCCCACATCCGCACGGTGAAGCGCGCATATTGCCTCATCGAGCTGCTCTGGGCTGAAGTTGTCAGCCTGGATAAAATTCTGATACACCGGGAAGGGATTGTTCGGGTTTTTTGCCAGCATCATTTCTGTTGAGGCCCCGGTCTGCAGGGCCTGTTTTACTTTTTCGGCAAAATCGGAAACCGCCCTGTCGTGTTCAACCACTGCGGGCATGACTTGTTTCTTAAACCGTTCAAACGGCATGCCCGGTTCCCACAGCCGTGTTCCGCTTTTGGACACAAACCCTTTTACAGCCGAAAGGCGGCGTATCTGGTTGGCCATGGCAGATAGCAGTTGTGCGTAATAAAACCCCGTGGCGATTAAAGAATCAAGGTAATATAAAGCCAGGTCGGCATTTTTTTCACCAAGGGCGTTTGTAAACAAGTAAACCGGGTCTTCCCGGCTTTGTGCAAGGACAGCTTCAACATCATCTTTTGTAATGCGGGCACGGCCTTCTGCGAAAAGGGCGAGCTTGCCAAGTGCCGCGACAAAACTTCCGGGTTCCGGGCCGACAAGATCGTAAATTTTCGCAAACGCTTCATTGTCAAGTGATTTATCATAACCTGCCAGGCTCTGCTTTGCCAAAAATTGAAGAATGCGGCGCTGGGTCTCGCGTTCAGCTTTTCTCGTACCTGAAGGAACTGAGCAGTCCACAACTGTACCACTGTTCTTTATTGCCTTGTAAAGCCCGGTACGTTTATCAACATTGTCTGCTTTGACAATCAGGTAATGGTTTTTTGGAAAACCCCTCCTGATTGCAGACTTTAGTATTTCAGCATGGTCTGCGCCCTTTTTTGCAAGGTCCCCGGCCTTGAACACCACCACCTTGGGACCGGAAAAAAAAGAATATGTTCCTGCCCGTTCAACTGCATCACTTGCTCCGCTGCTGTCTTCTGCATCAACTGTTTCCAGATAAACAGAGCGCAAATCCGGATCAGGCAGAAGCTCGGCCACAACAGCTTCGCCTGCCTGCTGCTGCAGGTAGGGGTCGCCGTATATCAGATAAATCTGCGCAAAACCGTTTTTGCGGCAGGAACGGACATGGCCGGTTATATCCGTGTAATGAATTTCTGCCATAAAGGCTCACTTGCCCCGTGCTTTGCGTGCAAGTACAACAAGCACCACAAGCGAGAAAAACGCCACGCTTATGCCTATTGCCTGTGAAACAGACACTACATCCATTACAAGCGCTCCCCGGTCGTCTCCTCTGAATATCTCGATAAACGAGCGAAGAACACCGTAGAGAAACATGTAGAGCAGAAAAACCTGACCGTGAAACTGCTTTTTTTTGCGAAATGCAAACAGAACCAGAAAAATAAACAGATTAGCAGCTGCTGAATAAAGCTGGGTGGGATGGATTGCCGCATTAAGGGGCGCAAGAGCTTCGGGATGCGAAAACGTCACCGCCCACGGCAGTTCACAGGACTTGCCATAGCAGCACCCTGCTGAAAAACAGCCGAGTCTGCCGAAAAAATGCCCCAGCGGAATCGCAAGCCCTGCAATATCTGCAATTTTGCCAAGAGGCAGCCTGTATACGTGAACAAGTGAAATAGCGGTTGCAAAGCCGATTATAAATCCGCCGTAAAACACCAGCCCTCCGCTCCAGATTTTAAACACGTCAAGGGGAGCCTGTATGAAATACTCGTAATTTAAAACTACAAAAAACAGGCGGGAGCCCAGTATGGAAGCAATTACCAAATAGAAGCACAAATCTGTCAAACGATTTGGATCAAGGCCGAGCCTTTTGCCTTCACTGCGCACCATCAGTATGGCCGCAAGCACACCAAGTGCTATAAAAAAACCGTAAGTGTGCAGTGCAAATTTGCCGTATTGAAATATAACTGGAAACATAAGAAAAACTCCTGAGCTTGCCTGAAGAATGCGCAAAAGAAAGGTTTCAGGCAGGCACTTTTTTAAAAATCACGTATCCGGCAAAAATAATCATGCCTATGGTAATGCTGCTGTCGGCAAGGTTAAATGCGGGCCAGTGATAACTTCCAAGATATACGTCTATGAAATCAACGACATTTCCGAATCTCAGTCTGTCGATCATGTTGCCCACGGCGCCTCCGAATACAAGGGCAAGGCCGGCGGCCAATAGCCGGTCCTTTTGTGAAATCCCGGAGTACAGGTAAAGAATTATGCCCAAAGCTGCAAGGGTGATAACCATAAATGCCAGTGCCAGATAAAAACCGCTGTTTGAGGCAAACAATCCGAATGCACCCCCGGGATTGCGGTAATGTACAATATTAAAAATCCCCGGTATTATCTGAAGGCTTTCATACAGGGAAATATTATTTACAATCAGCCACTTTGACGCCTGATCCGCAATTATTGCACCTGTTGCAAAACCGATAAAAACCCCGTGTTTTTTGACAGGATTCATATTTTAAGACCTATACCCCTGTTTCCTCTTCTGTTTTTTCCAATGCCCCGCTGCATCTGGCGCAGATTTCAGGATGCCGGCTGTCTGTTCCGACTGTCTGATCATGCACCCAGCAGCGCTGGCATTTTTCAGCGCAAGACGGCTCCACCCGGATTTTAAGGCCCTGGATTAAAGTATCTGAAAACGAATCATCAGCCTGTTGAAGGGGTAGAAGCTGGACTGCGGATACAATAAAAAATGCCCGAAGATCGGCACTGTAGGAATCCAGCAGATTATATAAATCAGGTGCGGCAGCCAGACCAAGGGACGCATCAAGTGAATGTCCGATTACTTTCTGCGCCCTGGCAGTTTCCATGCACCGGGTTGCCTCCCCTCTGATTTTAAGAAGGGTTTCCCATTTTTGCGCAAGGTCTTCATCCCGGAACTCTGCTTTTACTTCCGGAAAATCAGCAAGGTGTACGCTTTTTTCCATATCCTTCCACTGCGGGGCAAAAGACCAGATTTCCTCAGCAGTAAACGGCAGAATCGGAGCCATGATGCGTGTTATCGCAATAAGAGTTTGAAACATAACTGTTTGCGCGCTTCTTCTGGCGGCAGATTCCGCAGGTGAAGTATACAGACGGTCTTTTAGGATGTCGAGATACACAGAAGAGAGATCAATGGTGCAATAGTTATATAAAGAGTGATATACCACATGATACTCGTATTCGTCATATGCCCGGGTGCAGCGCTCAATCAGTCCCTGCAGCCTGTGAAGCATGAACCGGTCCATGTCAGGCATTTCAGAAAGCTCAATATTGTTGTGCCCGGGGGCAAAATCATAGAGATTGCCCAGCATAAATCTGCAGGTGTTGCGGATTCTGCGGTATGCGTCGCTTAACTGCTTAAGGATATTCTCAGAAATCCTGATGTCATCCTTATAATCCGATGCAGCCACCCACAGCCTCAGAATTTCCGCGCCATACCTGTCAATCACCTTTTTGGGAGCAATCACATTGCCCTGGGATTTTGACATTTTTTTTCCCTCACCGTCCACGACAAAACCGTGAGTGAGAACCGAACGGTAAGGTGCAGCACCCTTGAGCCCCACAGCAGTTAGAAGCGAGCTGTGAAACCACCCTCTGTGCTGATCTGATCCTTCCAGGTAAAGATCTGCGGGCCAGGTAAGGCTTTCGCGCGCATCAAGAACTGCTGCGTGGCTTACCCCGGAGTCAAACCATACGTCCAGGATATCGGTTTCCTTTTCAAATGAACCGCTTCCGCACCCCGGGCAAACCGTGCCTTCGGGCAGGAAAAACCCGGCTTCTTTTTCAAACCAGATATCGGCGCCTTTCTCGAGGAACGCGGAATAGACCCGCTCGGCTATTTCACTGTTTATAACCAGTTCCCCGCAGTCCGCGCAGTAAAACATTGTTATTGGAACTCCCCATGCGCGCTGACGTGATACGCACCAGTCCGGCCTGTGCTTTATCATGCTGTATATACGCTCCCTGCCCCATGCAGGAATCCACTGTACTGTGTCAATGGCCTCCAGGGCCTTTTGCCGAAGGCCGGTTTTTTCCATTGAAATAAACCACTGCGGCGTGGCTCTGAAAATAACCGGTTTTTTACACCGCCAGCAGTGCGGATAAGAATGGGTCAACTGCTGTGAGGCAAGCAGAGTTCCGTCGTTTTTCATACGTTGAATAATCTCGGAATCCGCGGCAAAAACAAACTTTCCCTCATATTCCGGCACCTCGTTGGTAAAACACCCCTTCTCATCCAGGGGCGAATATGCATCAAGGCCGTATTCAAGCCCGATTTCATAGTCTTCTCGCCCGTGGCCCGGAGCGGTGTGTACACATCCTGTACCTGCTTCCAGGGTGACGTGTTTTGCCAGCACCACAAGGGAGGTGCGGTCTATAAACGGGTGTTTCAGGCGTATGTTTTCCATTGCGGAAGGATCTATATCTGCAATGATTTTGTAGTCGCTTGCGCCGAAAACTTCCATGCAGTTTTCAACAAGGTCCCTGGCAAGAATCAGAACGCCGTGCTTTTTGGTTTCCACTGCCGCGTATTTGAATTCAGGATGAAGTGCTACTGCCAGATTGGCTGGCAGGGTCCACGGCGTGGTGGTCCAGATTACAACAAAGACATTTTTACCGGAAAGCGCGGAATCAAGCTCTCCCGGATCATCGGCCATGGGGAAAGCAACGAAAACAGAGGGCGAGGATTCATCACCGTACTCGATTTCCGCTTCGGCAAGGGCAGTGCCGCAGCTGCAGCACCAGTATATGGGCTTTTTGCTTCTGTAAAGGCTGCCGTTTAAAGCAAACTTGCAGCATTGACGCGCAATTTCGGCCTCGTAGGCAAAATTCATGGTAAGATAGGGATTTTCCCAGTCGCCCATTACACCAAGGCGCTTGAATTCACTGCGCTGCACGTCAATGTATTTTTCAGCGTATTTCCTGCATTCCAGGCGGATCTCAGAGCTTGACATGGACTTTTTCTTCGACCCCAGGGACTTGTCCACGTTGTGCTCAATAGGCAGGCCGTGACAGTCCCATCCTGGTACGTATTCAGAGTTAAAACCCGACATCTGCCTGCTGCGCACCACAATATCCTTTAATATTTTGTTCAGCGCGGTGCCTATATGAATGTTGCCGTTGGCATACGGAGGGCCGTCATGGAGAATAAAGGCCTTTCTGCCGCCGGATTGTTTTCGGATCAGTTCATAGAGATTTTCATTTTCCCATTTTTTTAACTGTTCCGGTTCCCTTGCCGCCAGGCTGGCTTTCATTGGAAAGCCGGTTTGCGGAAGGTTAAGAGTTTTTTTATAATCCATCTGCTGCATCCTGTCCTCTGTTTCCGGTTTATTTCAAATATGCTGTAACGCTGAAAAGATACTCAAAAGTTTTTAAATTTATGCCACCATGATAAAATATGTCAAGGAATTTGACGCACCGGCCGGCAATTACCCGCAAATTTGTCCCGGGTTTTCCTTGACATCAATCCTGTACCGGAAATATAGGGTATATAAATTGTTAAAATCAAACTCTGCATTTTATACCTTTGGACTTTTAATATATGATTGCACTCGTACAAAGAGTTAAAAAAGCATCTGTTACTGTGGAAGGCCAAACCGTGGGCAGCATCGGGCCGGGCCTGTTGGTTCTGCTCGGTGTTGCAGAAACAGACACAGAAGCTGACATATCATATGTGGCTGACAAGGTTGTAAATCTTCGTATTTTTGCCGATGATGCCGGCAAAATGAACAGGTCCCTTCTTGATGCGAACGGGCAGATGCTTGTGGTTTCCCAGTTTACCCTGCTTGGCGACTGCCGCAGGGGCAGACGGCCGTCTTTTGTCAAGGCGGCAGGCCCTGAAAAAGCAGAATCCTTCTATCTTGCCTTTGTTGATATGGTCAGCAGCAAAGGTGTTTCCGCTGAAACCGGACAATTTCAGGCCATGATGGATGTAAGCCTTGTAAACGACGGTCCTGTAACTCTTATTGTGGAAAGCAGCACAGGCCTCTGAAAAAAGACATCTTATGAAATCGCTTTTTTTTATATCCGCAGCAATAGCGGCCGCAATATTGCTTTTATCCCCGCCTGCCTCTTATTGCGGAACATGGGATGACATCTCAGCCATGCTGGGCAGCCATGATGCCGCAGTTGTAACAAGCCCGGAAAACGAGGTTTTGTTTGCAAAAAACTCTGACAAGCTTCTTGTTCCTGCCTCAACGTTAAAAATCCTGACCGCTTTGACGGCTTTTTATCATCTCGGGGTCAACTTTAGATTCAAAACCGAATTTTATATCGATACTGAAAACAACCTTGTTATAAAAGGATACGGCGATCCTTTGCTGGTCTCGGAAGAAGTCGAAAAAATCGCGGAAATACTGGCCGGAAAAATCAATAAAATAAGCGGAATTGTTCTTGATGATTCCTATTTTGCTGCAGATATTGAGACTCCGGGCACAAAGGCGGTCTCGCACAAGTCCTATGACGCGCCCATAGGAGCTCTTTGCGTTAATTTCAACACAGTTAACATAAAAAAAGCAGGAAACGGATACGTAAGCGCAGAACCCCAGACCCCTCTTTTGCCAAGCGTCCTGAAACGGCTGAAGGGAAAAAATATCGCTGATGAAAGAATACTTCTTTCAGGAAAGAACAATGAAAACCTGATATATGCCGGAGAGTTGTTTGCATACTTTCTCCGGGCCAGAGGCGTTATGATTTCCGGGCCGATAAGGCCCGGCCCGGCCATGGCTGAAAAAAGCCGCCTGATTTACAGGCATTACTCCTGTTTTGACCTTACAGAGGTGGTTGCGCAGCTAATGGAATATTCCAACAATTTTGTTGCAAACCAGCTTCTTGCAGCTACCGGCGCAAAGGCATACGGCCGGCCTGCAACAATTGAAAAAGGCGTGCAGGCCGCAGCAGACTATGCAAAAAGGAAACTCGGAATTTCACCGAAACTGGCTGAGGGTTCAGGTATATCCAGGCAAAATAAAATAAGCGCGCAAATGTTTATACCAATGCTCAATGCCTTTGCCCGATATTACAGCCTGATGCCGGAAGAAAAAGGCATTTACTTTAAAACCGGAACCCTTGACGGTATAAGCACCCGTGCCGGATATATTGAAAAAAACAACGATCTTTTCAGATTTGCCGTACTGATAAACACTTCCGGAAAAGATGCCGCCCCTGTGGCAGAAAAAATAGCTGCAGCTATCCGATAGGCTGCATCAGGATACAAGTCTGCGGCCGATATCAGCGGCCTTTTGCAAAAGTCCGGGGTCTTTTGCCGCGGGATTTGTCTCGCTGCTGGTGTGAATAATGCGGCCGACCTCCTCCATACCAAATCCAGTTCCGGCCATTCCGGCCAGCCAGCGGATTGAGCGGTAATACTGATCCGGATCAGGCGCACCCTGGGAGGTGATTAATGCAAATTTTTTGCCCGCGGGCACGGCAGGAATGTATCCCCCGCCAGGCTTTGGCGTATAAAGGCTATAGGCCCTGTCAACGAACAATTTCATCTGACCGGAAATCCGATACATGTAAATCGGGCATCCCACGACAAATGCGCTGCATGTCTTTACCATTTCCAGATACGGGCTTAGTTCGTCTTTCTGGGCACAGACGCCGTGGATTTTGCGACAGCTAAAACATCCCTGACAGCCTTTCATATTCAGGTCATGAATGACAACCTCGGTGATGCCGGCCCCGGCAGAGGCGGCCCCGTCAAGAACAGCACGTATAAGAGCAGAAGTGTTTCCATTTTTTCTCGGGCTTCCATTAATGGCAAGAACGTCCATGGCAGGTCTCCTTGCAGAAATCAGATTGAGGGTTCATTTCCGCTTGTAATATAGGCGTAGGCATTATGGTTATGTATGGATTCGTAATTTTCCACGCCAACTGCAAACCAGGTGATGTTTTTGTCCGCCTTTAGCTCAAGGGCTATGTCGCGTGCGATATCTTCAACAAACTTGGGGTTGGAAAAGCCTCTTTCTGTTACGTATTTTTCATCAGAACGCTTCAATACGGAATACACATCACAGGAGGCGGTTTTTTCAACCAGCTCAATCATATCCTCGATCCATATGAATTTTTTAAACCTGGTGCTCAGATATACCTTTCCCCTCTGATTATGGGCTCCGTACTCGCTTATTTCCCTGGAACAGGGGCAAACAGAAGATATCGGCACAACCACCTCGGATATAAGATCAACCTTGCAGCTTGAATTTACAGAACCGATAAATCTGCACGTGTAATCCATAAGACCAGGGGAGCCTGTTACCGGTGCGTTCTTTTCGATAAAAAAAGGAAACGTAACTTCAATGTGGGCTGATTCGGCATTTAAATGCGATTTCATCTGCGTGAGAATATCAGAGAAGGTCTTCAGGGAGAGCTTGGGCCTGAAAAGGTGCAGCAATTCCACAAACCTGCTCATGTGGGTTCCCTTGCATTCATGAGGCAGATCCACGTACATGTTGATTGAGGCGACCGTATACTGATTTCCCTTGTTTCTGTCCAAAACAGTTACGGGATACCTCAGCCCCTTTATCCCGACCTTGTTAATGGGGATGTTTCGGTAATCACGCTCGTTCTGCACGTCCTTCATGGTTCTTTGTATCCTGAGGCGCCGCAGTTCGGCTTCTGTATCGTCACCTATCATTTTGGTCAAAACCGGATTTTCCCCGCTTTCCGGGTGTTGTGCCCTTCAATTGCGCCCTTTGTCCTGCTTTGGCATGTAGTCGATATTAACATGGCTCAACGATCTGAAAATATTGTTCTTTATTTTTTTCTTGCCCCGTGTCATAGTATTTACAATGGATTTGACCTCTTTGCGCGCGGAATTGTTTGCAGACGGGCAGGGATTTTCAAATTCGGGAAATCCCATTGCAGCCGCAAACCGGCTGATACGCTCTTCATCCACGTATGCAAGAGGTCTGATCATTGTAAATTTGCCTTCAAACATATCCTGGGCCGGCCGCATTGTACTCATTATACCAGTATAACACATGTTGATAAAAAGGGTTTCAATTATATCATCCTTGTGATGTCCAAAGGCGATTTTGCCGCATCCCAGTTCATCTGCGATTTCAAATATCCGCTTTCTGCGCATTCTGGCGCACATAAAGCATGGATTTTCCCTGTTTTTCTCACTGTGGGCAAAAGGGCCGTGATCGGTTTGCTCCACGCGCAGTTCAATGCCAATAAAATCTCTGCACCATCCTGTAAGCTTTGACGCAAATCCGCCCTCAAAGCCGGGGTCAACATAGATAGCATAAAGTTTGTAATTAATCGGAATGCGAAGGAGGCGCTCTGAAAGCATCCATAGCAGGGTCAGGCTGTCTTTTCCGCCTGAAACTGCAACAAGTATGCGGTCGTCCGGGGCGATCATGTCATAATGATGTATGGCACGCCCCATGTCCCGGTTTACGGCCTTGTAATCATACCCAGACATTATGAAAACCCCTGTTGGTCCTATGAGGCGGTTTCAGTGCCGTTTTCCTGTTTGCGGTTTTCTTCTGATTCGTCTGGGGCGTCATCTCTGAAATCGGTGTAATGCTCGGTAACAAAAACCTTGCCTGCCGCGATTTCGCGAAGAGCAGCCACAATATCTTCGTTTTCAGGAGCTTCTACAAGCCTTTCAGTGCCTTCCCGCAATTGACGCACGCGCTTGGCGGCCGTGTGCACCAGAAAGAAACGGTTGGGAATACGCTTTAAGCAGTCTTCCACGGTAACCCTTGCCATATTCCTTATTCTCCTTTATACAATATCTATCAGTTCGTAGTTTCTCCGGCCTCCGGGCGCGTTTATAATAATTTCTTCGCCAAGCTTTTTTCCCACTATGGCTTTGCCCAAAGGAGATCCCACTGATATCCGGCCTTCCTTTATATTTGATTCTTCAGGCCCGACAAGCTGGTAAGTGACCTCATCGCCGGTATCGACATTTTCCAGGACCACGGTACAGCCGAACACTGCCTTTTCCTTTGACAGAGTATCCGGATCAATAACCTCTGCATTGGCCAGTTTATATTCAAGCTCGTTTATCCTTGCATCCAGAAAACTCTGCCTTTCCTTGGCGGCATCAAATTCCGCATTCTCGGACAGATCGCCGTGGGCCCTTGCTTCCTCAATGGCCTTTATGTTTTTCGGCCTTTCAACTTTTCTGAGCTGACTGAGTTCCTGTTTTAATGTTTCAAATCCCTGTCTTGTAATCGGTACCGGTTTCAATGCCTATACCCCTGAAGTTCCAGTTTTTATGTATTGCGCGACCATGTCCCCGACCTGGGAGGTGGTAAATCCCATCTTGCCTGCAGAGACGTCTTTTATGTCATCTTTTAAAACCTTTTTGACAGCAGCTTCAACTTCGCTTCCGGCCTTTTGCTCGCCCAGGTCTTCGAGGAGAAGCTGAATTGAACATATAGCGGCAAGAGGATTTATCATCTGTTTTCCTGCATACCTGGGAGCAGATCCGCCTATGGGCTCAAACATGGAAACTCCCTGAGGGTTGATGTTTCCGCCTGCCGCAATTCCCATGCCACCCTGAATCATGGCGCCAAGATCGGTAATAATGTCTCCGAACATATTGTCGGTCACTATCACATCGAACCATTCGGGATTTTTTACCATCCACATGCATATGGCATCCACATGGGCATAGTCTGTCTCAATGTCGGGATACTCTGATGCCACCTCGTAAAATGTACGTTCCCACAGGTCAAAAGCATATGTAAGTACATTGGTCTTTCCGCAAAGCGTGAGTTTTTTCTTTTTATTGCGGCTCCGGCAGTACTCAAAGGCAAACCTTATACAGCGCTCCACTCCCTTGCGCGTATTGATTGATTCCTGAACCGCAACCTCATCGGCAGTGTTCCGCTTCAAAATACCGCCGGCACCAGAGTAAAGGCCCTCGCTGTTTTCCCGGATCACCACGAAATCAATATCAGCAGGCCCCTTGTCTTTAAGCGGAGTTGACACTCCTTCATACAATTTTACAGGCCTCAGGTTAATATACTGATCAAGCTCAAAACGCAGCCTTAATAGCAGTCCCTTTTCCAAAATTCCGGGTTTGACCTCGGGATGGCCGATTGCACCGAGAAATATTGCATCAACCCTGCCAAGCTCGTCTATTACGTTTTCAGGCAGCACTTCGCCGGTTTTCATATAATGCTCCCCGCCAAGGGGGTATTCCACCAGGTTTAAATCAAAACCGTATTTCTCGGCTGCGGTCTTCAGGACCTTGATCCCCTCATCGACCACTTCAGGGCCGGTGCCATCGCCGGGTATAACGGCAATTGTGTATGACTTGCCCATCTAATAAACCTCCTTCCAGCTTACGTGATATATAGCGTTGTGTCCGGTTGTATCTTCTAACCGTTGCCGGTCCCTTGTTTATGACTCAGGCAGATATCCAATTATGCTGGCTCCAGCCCGTACCTTGTCGCCCTTGGAGATTGCAGGACGCGTGTTTTCCGGCAGATAAAGATCCACCCTGGATCCGAAGCAGATCATGCCAAAACGCTGTCCCGCCGTAAATTCCTGACCTTCTGCTGCAGTGCATATGATTCTTCTGGCAACCATTCCGGCAATTTGCACCGCGGCTATCTCAAAGCCGTTATATGTTTGTATTATCAAGGCGTTTTGTTCATTTTCTGCCGAGGCGGACTCAAGATTTGCAGCTTTAAAGCCGCCCGAAAAATAACGAATTTCTGAAATCCTGCCGGTGCATGGAATGCGATTTACATGAACGTTGAAAATATTCATGAAGACTCCGACCTGCACACACCTGCCCTGCACAAACGGATTTTGCTCCACTGTCCGCACTGACACCACTTTTCCGTCCGCAGCAGAGATAACAGCTTCGGGTTCATCCGGAGTTATCCGGTCAGGATCCCTGAAAAACCAGCAGATAAAAAATGTAACAGCCAGCCCTGCAATGGCAAGACTTGCAATGCCCACCAGGGCGAAAACCAGTGTGGCAAAGCCAGCCGCCGCTATAAAAGGATACCCGGATTCTGCAATAGCAAAGGCCGACCGGCTCTGCGGATCGGCCCAAAAAAAACGGCCCATGAAC
>CAZVFQ010000008.1:46119-50624 GCA_964626455.1 uncultured Desulfobacteraceae bacterium
TTATACTTTTTAAAAATCCCCCTGTCAATAATAACCGGTTTTATTCCGCCGGTCTTATGACTGCTGAAGTTTTGCTCTTTCGTTCTGCATCTGATTTTCGTATGTATACGGGTGCAAGACCGGCAGCTTTGCCGCCCTTCCCCTCCAGAATCCTTTTGTATGCCAGCCCGCCAACACTTGCGGCCCGGACCTGTGCTGCCGTATCAGGGGCAAAAAAGGCCAGCGGCCCAAGCTTTTTTATAATAAGATCTCTGTAAAGTACCGCACCACTGCCAATAAACAAACAGGGCTCTGCGAGCCGTGAAATTTTTTGAACAAGCGTGCCGGGAGCGCTGACGCACACAGGTTTTACTATTGTAAAACCGGTATCTGAGAATCGGTAAATTTCCGAATAAACCTCTGACTTTCTTGCATCAATGACCGGGCATACAAGTCCGCGCGCAATACTTAACCAGGGATGAGCAAGAGCAAGAAGGGAGCTTATCCCAACCGCCGGCCTGTCATGTGCAAGCGCCATCCCCTTGATAGTTGCAATTCCTATACGAAGTCCCGTAAAACTGCCCGGCCCTTTTGTGACGCCATAAGCGTCGATATCCCGGGCTTTGATTCCCGCCTGGTCCATGAGTGAATGGATCAACTCCATGACATAACGGGCATGTGTTTGGTCAAATTCCGTGAAAAATTCAGCCCGAAGCCGGCCGTTTTCAATAAGAGCGGCACTGCAGGCTGCACCCGCGGTGTCAACTGCCAGCAGATTCATAGAATGGTCTCTTTGCGGCCCGCTTTTCAGCAGGCTTTTTCGCCGGCCTTCCGGGACGTTTGCCGGCACTGGCTTTGGCTGCTTTACTGCCCGGCGGTTTCACCAAGTCTTTTCCAATGGCGACCTCTACTGCCTCGTCAAGGGTACGCACCGGAATAAAACGGATTTTGCGGCGTACGCTTTTGGGTATCTCTGAGAGTTCCGGCTTGTTTTTTTCCGGTATAATTATGGTATTTATCCCGAAGCGCAGGGCTCCTATGGCCTTTTCCCTGAGCCCGCCTACGGGAAGGACTCTTCCTCGAAGCGATATTTCTCCTGTCATGGCCACGTACTTGTCCACCGGCCGGTTTGTAAGGGCGGAAATCAGGGCTGTTGCCATTGCAATGCCGGCCGACGGGCCGTCTTTTGGAATTGCTCCGGCAGGCACATGAATATGGATATCAGTGCTGTCAAAAAGATTTTTCTTTACCCCGAGCTGGGCACGATGGGCTCTTGCATAGCTTACAGCGGCCCGGGCTGATTCCTGCATCACTTCCCCGAGTTGACCGGTTATAATCAGTTCTCCCTTGCCGTCGAGCAGGGATACTTCTACATATAAAACCTCTCCGCCCACCTGGGTCCAGGCAAGGCCCGTTGCCAGCCCAACCTGGCTTTCATCCTGGTCAAGCTCGGGAATATACTGGGGGGGGCCGAGATAAGTGTGAATATTGCCCCTGGTGATTTTAAACGGTCCTTTTTGGCCTTCGGCCATCTTTCTTGTAACTTTCCTGCATATTGCGGCAAGTTCCCGCTCCAGGTTGCGCAGGCCCGCCTCAGAGGTATACTCTGTAATTATTTTGGACAGGGCTGCCGGGCTTAAGGACAGATCCTTCTCGCTCAGTCCGTTTTCCTTAAGCTGGCGGGGCAGAAGATATCGTTCTGCAATAACGGTTTTTTCCTCTTCTGTGTATCCGGGAAGCTGAATAACCTCCATCCTGTCGAGAAGAGCCGAGGGAATGGTATCTGTCATGTTTGCCGTGAGTATAAAAAGTACGTTTGACAGATCAAAGGACATGTTTATGAAATGATCGCTGAAATTGACGTTCTGTTCCGGATCAAGAGCCTCCAGCAGAGCTGATGAGGGATCGCCCCGGAAGTCCATGCCTATCTTGTCTATTTCGTCCATCATGAACACCGGGTTGTTGGAATTGCAGTATTTCAGCCCCTGAAGAATTCTTCCGGGCATGGCGCCGATGTATGTGCGGCGATGGCCCCGTATTTCCGCCTCATCGCGTATTCCTCCCAGAGAAAGTCGGAAGAATTTCCGATTCATGGCATCTGCTATGGATTGTCCCAGAGAGGTTTTGCCCACACCCGGCGGTCCGACAAAGCACAGAATCTGGCCTTTTTTATCAGGGTTCATCTTGCGTACGCTTAAATATTCAAGTATACGGTCCTTGACCTTTTCAAGTCCGTAGTGATTTCTATCCAGCACTGATTTTGCATGCGGTATATCTATTACATCCTTTGTGGAAAGGCTCCATGGCAGATCCACCAGCCAGTCAAGATAGGTGCGCACAATAGTTGCTTCCGAGGAGTCGGGATGCATCTGCTCTAAGCGCTTTAACTGTTTTTCAGCCTCTTTTACGGCCTCTGCCGGCATTTTTGCCTTTTTTATCCGTTTGCGGTATTCGTCTATCTCAGCAGATCGGTCGTCCTGTTCCCCGAGTTCCTTGTGGATTGCACGAACCTGTTCGCGCAGAAAATAATCCCGCTGATTTTTGGAAATCTCGTCGCGAACATTGGACTGAATCTTGGCCTGCACGGTTGACAATTCCACTTCCCGGCCAAGATAGTTGTTGACCCTGCGAAGTCTCTCTATGGGATCCTGAAGTTCGAGAAGGCCCTGGGCCTCGTCTGTCTTGAGCTTTAGATTCGCAGACACCAGGTCTGCCAGCTTGCCCGGATGCTCAATTTCTTCGAGCAGCATGCCGATTTCACCCGTATACTCGCCCTTGATGTTTAATATTTTCTCGCAGTTTTCCCTCACGTTGCGCATCAGGGCCTGCTGTTCTGTGTCGACTAGCTCCACTGTTTCATCAGGTACAAGTTCTATGGAAACACGGTAAAATGTTTTTTTGTTTATAAAGCGTTTGACTCTGGCCTTTTCAATGCCGTGGGCAAGAACCTTGATATGGCCGTCAGGCAGTTTCAGCATCCGAAGTATCCTGCATACGGTTCCGACCCTGTAGATCGCCCTGGGCCTGGGATCTTCTTCCATAGGATCCTTTTGTGCGGCCAGAAAAATCAAACGGTCCTCCTGCATGGCATCTTCGATTGCCCGCATGGAACGGTCGCGGCCGATGTAGAGCGGCAGCACCATATCGGTAAAGATAACCACATCGCGCACCGGCAGAATCGGAAGCTGTGCAGGTATGTCAATGTCGCGTTCATCGTTGTCGTCGATGAAGCGGATAAGATCTTCTTTATCTGTTTCAGCCATTATTTCTCCTGAAAAATTTTTAATACTGGTTTTCCGTCATTTGCAACAGATTGTTTGTGCTACGAATAAACAATGGCAGCAGCAGAGTCAACAACATTGATGGCACCGTAAAAAGTTCAATATCTGCGTTACGCGCAATTTCTCAGAATTTCACGTACGGCTAAGTACGCTGCATTCTTCGAAATTGCGCAAGCCTTGATCTTGAACTTTTTACGGCGCCATCTGAAATCAGACTTTTTACGAGAGATTAACATTGTGACGGCAAAAATCAATTTGTTTTCATTAGGGGTTGTATGCTACAAGATTATAATTCCTGTTTACCAGCTATTATTAAGCAAGGTATTGCTTATGTCAAATTCGATTCTGATGTTTGGTGCATTTTGTTTTGGACTTTGCATCGGCAGTTTTCTAAACGTCTGCATCAGCCGGATGCCCCTGGGAAATTCAATCGTCACGCCCGGCTCACGATGCCCTGTCTGCGGTAAAGCAATCCGTTTTTATGACAATATTCCTGTTATCAGTTTTCTGCTGCTTAGGGCCAGATGCAGAACCTGCGCGACGCGCATAAGCATCCGATATCCGGCAGTAGAACTTCTTACAGGGGCCATGGCCGTCTTTGTTATATTAAAGTACGGATTTAACCTGCCTGCTCTGATTTATTTTCTTTTTATTGCATCGCTTCTGGTGATTACGTTTATAGATATTGACCACCAGATTATCCCAGACCGTATCAGCCTGGCTGGAATCGTCGCCGGCCTTGCGCTCTCTTTTCTGCTGCCGGAAATCAGCTTTACAGAATCGATCATTGGCGCACTTGCCGGCGGAGGAAGTCTTTTTGCAGTGGCTATGACCTATTACCTGATTACCGGCAAGGAGGGCATGGGTGGCGGCGATATAAAGCTTCTGGCAATGATAGGCGCGTTTACCGGGTGGCAGGGAGTTATTTTTACTGTTTTTGCCGCCTCGGCCACAGGCACGGTCATCGGTCTTATCCTTATGGCCGCAAAGGGCAGAAATCTGAAGTTCGCCGTACCCTTTGGTCCTTTTTTATCTTTTGGGGCTGTAGTCTACCTTTTTTTCGGACAGGCACTTATCCATTGGTATTTATTTGGAATTAGCCCATATTAAAATAGTGTGAAAAAGAGAACAACGCTCCAACATTATCAAAACATGCTTGACACAAAGGTTTTGCAGAAGTATGTATTTATAAATCAGATCGACAGTAAACAATACTTTTTGTGCGCACCATATTAATCTTGTTTT
>CAZVFQ010000009.1:0-44157 GCA_964626455.1 uncultured Desulfobacteraceae bacterium
TTCGCTTAACAAACAAAATAACAGCAGATGCATATAGGCGCAAGCCAAAGTTGAAGCCGGCATTGAAAGTTTCTACTAAAAAATTTTTAATTTAAACCCACTGAAATTCATTTATTTTCTTTCCGCATGCTTTGCATATTGCAGCATGCTGGCAAATACTTCGATACCTGTTTCAGGGTAATTAAAAACAGGAATTTTCTGTTCCATGAGAAAAGAGCGGAGATCGGCCTCCTGGCCCGGATCGCCCAAAAGGGAGACAAACACGGGTTTGTTTGCCTTCTCCCGTATCATTTCAGACAGCGGCCGAAAATTCTCAATAGCGTAAGAGGCAGAAGAAACAAACAGAATACCGTCTACGCCTTCATCGTCAAAAAGGGCCTCCAGAACGGTAAACAGCATTTTTTCAAACCCGTAAACATTCATGTCCGGGTAAATATCCACAGGATTTTTTCGCTTGGATACTGTGGATAAAACCGCTGCCAGGCGGTCCATGGTCCCTGGACTAAAACGGGCCAGTGCGAGTCCTGTTTCAGAAGCCCGATCAATGGACATGATGGCCTGGGCGCCGCTGAAGGTTACAATGGCTATCCGGTTGCCGCGAGGAAGCGGCGACCACTGAAAGCCCATTATCATGGAAAGCATCTCATCTATTTTTTTTGCCCGCAAAACGCCGGCCTGCCGCATGGCTCCGTCGAGCACTGCATCGTTTACTGCCATGCTCGCAGTGTGGGATGTCGTTGCAGTTCCACCCGCTTTGCTTCGCCCTCCCTTGAGCAGGATCACGGGTTTTCGCCTTACTGCCATGCGGGCTGCCTTGAAAAACCGGCTTCCGTCACGTATATCTTCCAGGTACATGCCTATAATCCGGGTCTGTTTATCGGCGGCAAGGTATTCCATGGCATCGCTTTCATCAACATCAACCTTATTTCCCAATCCCAGCCCCTTTGAAATGCGATAAACCGGATAAGCGCCCATGTGCATCAGCAGTGCTCCGACAAAAATGCCGGATTGAGCGGCAAATCCCACGGAACCTGCAGTGAGCATATTCCGGTTGGCAAAATAGGATGTGGTCATTCCGGTTTCCGTATTCACAAGTCCCAGGGTGTTGGGACCAAATCCGCGCATACCGGATTCATGCAGGATAGATCGGATTTCTTCCTGAATTGCGCGGCCGGCCTCCCCGGACTCAGAAAATCCCTCGGATGAGATTACCACACCCTTAACACCTTTTGCAGCGCATGCCCTTAAAGCTTCCGGCACTGCCGACGGCGGAATGATCATCGAAACCAGATCAACGTCAAATGGAACCTCTTTGATGGTCCGGTAAAACGGAACTCCCCGGAATTCTCCACCATTGGTGTTAATGCCCGCAATGCGTCCTTTAAAGCCGTTTTCCATAAGGGTTGCTATCAGTAATGCGCCGGGTTTCATCGGGTTCCGGGATGCGCCAAAAACAGCTATGTTTTTGGATTCCAGAACCTCTTTAATGGGTCTCATCAAATGAATCTCCTTGTCGCGGACTTCGGATATGCAAACTTGCGATGGCGCGCCCGGCAGGATTCGAACCTGCGGCCTACGGATTCGAAGTCCGGCGCTCTGTCCAGCTGAGCTACGGGCGCATGGCGGCATTGTGAAAAAGAAATGGGGTGAGTGATGGGACTTGAACCCACGACCCCCAGGGCCACAACCTGGTGCTCTGCCAACTGAGCTACACTCACCATGTTTAAGCCATGCACATTTACCAGAAAAGCACGCCGGTTTCAAGTCATTTCTAATTGATCATTTAAAATATAAAACCCGGGCAATGATTTTCAACCAGCCGCCTGTCAAACTTCTTATTGACCCTGCGGCGCCTTTTTGATTAAATATTTTTCTTATTCTGAAATAAATTAGGAGGGCATGTGAAAAAATCCACAAAAGCCATTGTTCGGATAATAACCGGAGCCGTGCTTGCAATTGTTCTGGCGCGGGTCTTTCGCCCGGAAGCAGGCCCGGCGTTCGCGGCCGGGCTGTTTGTCGTTCTGGTGGGCGCTGCATACGGCCTGGAACTGCTCCACAGAAAAGACCAAAAATAACAGGATCTCCGACTTGAAACAGATCATACTCGGCACCGCGGGCCATATAGACCATGGAAAAACCAGCCTGATAAAGGCGGTTTCAGGCACTGACACTGACCGTTTAAAGGAGGAAAAACGCAGGGGAATCACCATAGAACTCGGATTCGCCTCAATAGATTTGCCCAGCGGTCTTCATATCGGCGTGGTTGATGTGCCGGGCCATGAAAAGTTTGTTAAAAACATGGTGGCCGGAGCCGCAGGCATAGACGTGGTTGCCATGGTAGTTGCGGCAGACGAGGGGGTTATGCCCCAGACCCGCGAGCACATGGAAATCTGCAGCCTTCTTGGAATAAGATACGGATTCGTGGTGCTGACCAAAATCGACTCTGTGGATGAGGAATTCCTGGAGCTGGCAGCCGAGGATGTAAGCGACTTTATGAAAGGCACCTTTCTGGAAGACTCCCCGATTGTGCCGGTTTCATCCCTGACCGGCCAGGGGCTCGATGAATTTATCAACACCCTTGACCGCTACTGCATGGCGCTTCCCGAACGGCCCGCAACCGGCATCTTCAGGCTCCCGGTTGACCGCGTTTTTTCCATGAAGGGCTTCGGCACGGTGGTAACAGGCACACTTGTCTCCGGCCGCATCACCACCGGCGAGCCGGTAATGATATATCCTTCTGGCATAACCACGAAAATCCGCGGCATCCAGGTCCATGACCGGCCGGTTGAGTCCTCCGAGGCCGGACTTCGCACAGCCATAAATTTCCAGGGGATTGCCAAACACGCTGTAAACCGCGGAAACGTGCTTGCAAGGCCTGACACCCTTATTTCTAGCTACATGATAGACGTGGAGCTCCATCTGCTTGAGAGCAACGAGCGGCCCCTTAAAAACCGGGACAGGGTAAGGTTTCACATCGGCACCAGCCAGGTACCGTGCAACATAATACTGCTTGACCGGGAGGTCCTGGAACCCGGAGACACGGCCCCGGCCCAGGCCAGGCTTAAAAGGCCCCTGGCATGCGTGCGCGACGACAGGTTTGTCATTCGCAGCTACTCGCCCGTGCGCACTCTCGGCGGCGGCAGAGTGCTGAATCCCGCACCGTTAAAACACAGACGACTCCGCGAAGAAACAATAGAGCAGATCACCCGGATTCTGGACCCTGACCCTCAAACGCTAACAGCAGACCATATAGCCATGGCAGGCTACGGCGAGTGCTCCTTTACTCAGCTCAAGGTGCTTACAAACCAGACTGACAAGGCCCTGGACGCGGCTTTAAGCAGCCTTCTTTCAAACCGCACCATTATACAGACAGAACGCAGCGAAAGAAGGTTTGTGCATTATTCCACGCTTGAAGATTTCCGGGAATCAGTTACTGAAAGGCTTTCGGCATATCACAGGGCCAACCCGCTAAAAGAGGGTATGCCCAAGGGGGAACTGCGCTCCAAGTTTCCTGAAATAAAAACTCCCAGGCTGTTTAACCAGTTGATAAATCTATTGATCAAGGAAGAAAAGATCATTCAGGCCGGCGAAAGCATCCGGCTTGCCGGCCACAAGGTCACCCTGCAGACCGGCCAGAGCGACTTGAAGGAAAAAATACTGTCGGTTTATGCTGAAAAAGGCTTGCAGCCGCCGTATTTCAAGGAGCTTTCCGGGCTGCTCAATGCCGAGCCCGCCCAGATCAAAAACGTGCTCATGCACCTGGTCAATGAAGGCCGCATTATAAAGGTCAAAGAAGAGCTGTTTTTTCATGCGGATGCAATAAAGGATTTAAAGGAAAGACTTGTAAACTTTCTTTCGGAAAATGGCGATATCAGTCCCGCGCAGTTCAAGGACCTGACAAAAGCCTCCAGAAAATACACGATTCCGCTGTTTGAATATTTTGATGCCGAAAACATAACCATCAGGGTGGGAGATGTAAGAAAGCTGCGCAAAAAAAGCGGATAACAACTATAACTGCAGCCGACAAACCCTATGGACTCGCAAAAATTCGACTTCCGACGGCAAAGGAAAAATTTTGGATTCTTTACCCTGCCATCATAATTTATGGTGTAATTTATCGTTTTAAGTTTTAAGTTTTAAGGGTTAAGGGTTCGGGGTTCGGGGTTCGGGGGGAGGTGGCGGGCGAGTTGGGCTGCTATGGTGTCCAGGTAGAGCATGCCCTGGAGGGTCAGGCGGCAGGAGGTGGTGTCAAGGAGCATGTGGCCCGAGTCTGTGAAGCGGTCAAGGCTTGGGGCGAATATATTTTTGAAGTCTGTTTTAAAACGGTTTTCAAATTCCGTGATGTTTATTCCGTCTGAGCGGCGAAGGCCTAGGTAGACGGCTTCGAGCATTAGCTGGGTGGCGGTGAGGTGCTCTGTTTCCCTGGTGGGCGGGATTCCAGAGACAAGAAGTGAGATATAGGTTTCAAGGGTCTTGGTGTTCCAGAAACGCTCGGGCTCTATATATGAATGGGCTGAAGGGCCGAAGCCGATGTAGGGCGAATTGACCCAGTATTTCTGATTGTGCATGGAGCGGGCCTGTTTTGAGGAGGCAAAGTTGGAAATCTCGTAGTGTTCGTATCCCCTGGATGAAAGAAACTTTGAGGCCTGGATAAACATTGCTGAAACACGGTCTTCGCAAAGGGGGGTGAACAGGTCCGCGTCTTTGTCTGCGGCCATTTTTGTACCAGGCTCAAGGGTTAGCATGTAGCAGGAGATATGAGAAGGGCAAAAGGCTGCTGCTGCTGTGAGGTCTTTTTGCCAGGAGCCCTTGTTTTGATCGGGCAGGCCGTAGATAAGATCTAGGCCGACATTTTCAAAGCCTGCTTTTTGGGCTGCGTCTAAGGCTTCGGCCGCCTGGGAGGAGGAATGAATTCTTCCGAGAAAAGAAAGGCTGGCGTCGTTAAAGGACTGCACGCCTATATTTATGCGGTTTATACCGGCGGTTTTGAAAGCCTTGAGCGTGGCTTGGGTTACCGTGCCCGGATTTGCCTCTATGGTGATTTCCGGGTTGGGAAGAATTGAAAAATTTAAGTGCACCGCCTCAAGTATGTGTTCCAAGTCTGTAGGCTCAAGGGTCGTGGGGGTGCCGCCGCCAATGTAGATCGTGTCAAAGGAGGCATGGGGAAAAGAGTATGCACGCATTCTTATTTCGCGGATAAGGGCGTATTTATAGGCATCCTTGCGGGAGATGTCCTCAGTGGAATAAAAATCGCAGTACGGGCACTTGCGGATACAGAAGGGCACGTGTATGTAGATGCCACCGGTCATGAGTTCCTATCTTTTCGCAATAAACTCTTCAACCGTCAATCCTATGTCCCTGCAAATTTGCTTTAGCAGTATTGGAGAAACGTCCTTACCAGCATGAAAAGGAACCGTTGTACCTCTACCGTCGGTATGACGAAATTGCTTGTGCGACCCACGCTGGCGGACTTCCTTAAAACCGAGCCGGGTCAATATATCAGAAACCTCTTTGGGCTTAAGCGCTGGTATTTTGCCCACTTTACGCCACCATAACCGTTTGAGTACCTACAAATTCAGCTTCCAATTCAGGAGGGCCGTCTTCAAGAAGCATTACAATGACTTCTTTTAAATTCTTATTTAACTCATCCAGAGTTTCCCCCTGCGAATGGGCACCTGGGAACCCCGGGATATAGCCTACATAGAGCCCTGTGTCTGGACATTTCTCCACCACAGCCGTAAATGTTCTCATTTCATGCCTCCTGTGTTTTTGGTAAAACTTCATATCAAGTTTTATATTTTATAACAAATATACTTATTCACGGGAACCTTTCAACATACCAGCGCGGTTATTTATAAAAGCCCCCAAAAACATGTCACACAAATCTCCTCATTACTTCGTCTATCACCTCGTCGGCGTTTTCAGGGGTTATACCGTGGCTGCGGCAGAGATTTTCGAGTTCGGTTCGCACAGCAGGGCTCTCAAGGTCGGCAAGGCCGCGCAGGTGGCCGAGCCTGCGGCCGATCTGGTAGAGCATTCTTTCATGCGGGTCCATGGAAAGGAAACGCTTAATCATGCCCGTCATTTTCTCTTTGCCCTGGGGAAGAGTTCCTTCAAGATCCTCAAAAAGGTTTAAAATATGATCGCTTCTCACCCTGCTGTTAATACCCTCGAGGTGTTGGAGGAAAAGCAGTATCTCTTCGGCGGTCTCAAAGTCTGTAAGCTTTTCAAACCTGCCGGATTCATAGTCTGCATAAAGGGGAACATTGTTTGGTATTGCAAGGCTTCGCAGGCGGATGTAATCAGGATTTATCCGGTTTAAAGCATCCGCGGATTCAAGTGCGTGCGTGCGGGAAAGCGCCCTGCCCCCGAGGCCGGGCATTACGTATTCGGAAAGCTGAATGCCGGCAGCCACGACCTTCTGGCCCGCTTTGATGTGCTCCTGCTTGCTGGTGCCCTTGCACACCATTTTCAAAACCTCGTCAGAGCCGGACTCCATTCCTATATGAATGCGGTTTAACCCGGCGGCTGCAATGGCCTTCATGTCTTGTTCTTTTATGCGCGAAACCGTGCGGGAACGGGCATAAGTGGTAATGCGCACCACCCAGGGAAAGCGGTTTCTAAGATGGGCCAAGATCTCGATCATTTCAGAAGGCTTGATGATCATGCTGTTTGCATCCTGCAAAAACACCGATTCCATGCCTCCGGCATACCAGTGAAGGGCGGCATAAAATGCCTGCTTGTCAGAATCCGAAATTCCGGCAACATATTCATCCATGTCTTCGCGAAGAATGCGGCCTTCTGAATCGCTCATATCCCGTATCGCGGCCACATGCTTGTGCACTGCGTCAATGTCCTTTTTCACATGCTCCACAGGCCTTAAGGAAAATTTTGTGCCCTTGTATACAGGACAGAATTTACACTTGTTCCAGGGACAGTTGCGTGTAACCCGTATCAATAAGCTGTAGGCCTCGCTGGGCGGACGGATCGGCCCTTGTTCAAAGCCCTGGTATTGCTGTTTTTGGCTTGATTTGTTCATAAAATTATGCTTTCTTAAAAACTTGCGAGTTAAAAGTTATTGGTTAATTGTTAATAGTTTAAGAAAAAAGTTAAACAATTTCAAATAGTTATAACCTTAATGCTTCTGGGTGGGTTGGGCCTCGAAAAACGCAACAATTCCAGAGTGTTGTGCAAAAACTTTTGACTGTCAAGTTAAAAAGATGTTTAAAAAATTTGTTATTTTTTTTATTTTGTTTTTAGCCGCGGTTCTGGCTGCGGGCGGTTTTTTTGCCATGCACATGGCAGACTATGCCCGAAGCCCGGCAAACAAGGAAATAACACGGACCGTGGAAATCGTGGTTAAGCCCGGCGACAATTTCCGTGCGGTTGCCGATAAACTCCTTGAAAAGGAAATAATCAGGCATCCCCTTAAATTCCGAATTCTTGCAGACTACCAGAAATCAACCACAAAAATCAAGGCCGGAGAATACAGAATATCGGGTGCCATGAGCCCGAAGGAAATTCTTGGACAGCTTGCCGAAGGCAGGGTTCTTTTGCACCGGCTTACGGTTGCAGAAGGGTTAAACATTTATCAGGTTGCTCAAAAGGCAGAGCATGCTGCTCTGTGCGAAAAAAACGAGTTTATAAATGCGGCAACAAATCCGGATCTTGCAGATGAGATGGGTATTGCCGCAGATACAGTGGAGGGATATCTGTATCCGGAGACCTATTTTTTCCAACGACCGATATCTGCTGAAAATATTATACGCACCATGGTTAAAAGGTTTTGGGATGTCTTTTTGGAACAGTGGGAAGAAAGGGCCAAAGAACTGGGCTTTTCCGTGCACGAAATCGTGACTCTTGCCTCGATAATAGAAAAGGAAACAGGCATAGGAGGCGAGCGGAAGCTGGTATCATCTGTTTTTCACAACAGGCTTGAAAAAGGCATGCGCCTTGACAGCGACCCCACTGTTATATACGGTATTGAGAATTTTGACGGCAATATTACGAGAAAGAATCTGAGAACTTCCACGCCCTACAACACATACACGTTCAGGGGAATGCCGCCGGGCCCGATTGCAAATCCCGGACGGGCAGCTCTTGAAGCCGCCCTGTATCCCGCAGATACTGATTATTTGTATTTTGTGGCCAAGCCGGATAAAAGCCATCATTTTTCAACAAGCCTGCCCGAACACAACCAGGCTGTCCGAAAATACCAGCTAAACAAATAAGACGGCTTCGTAAAAAGTCCAATATCTGCGTTGCGCTTCATCCCTCGGAATTTCACGTACGGCTAAACCCACTTACTTAAAACTCTTGAATACACATCATCATCGAGCTGACCCCGGGGGCCGCGGGGGTCGGACAGGCTGTGGTAGCCCGCGGCAGCGATCATGGCGGCGTTATCCCCGCACAGCTCTATGTCGGGTATAAAAACTGATAATTTACGGGTTTTCGCCTCATCGGATATTTTTTTGCGAAGCGCGGCGTTTGCAGCCACCCCGCCGACCAGGGCAATGCGGGTACAGTTGTGTTTTTCAGCAGCCAGGATCAGCTTGTCTGCCAGAACGTCGACCACTGCGGCCTGAAACCCGGCTGCAATGTCGGTCAGATGGAAGTGATAATCCTCATGGGTTTCTATGTGCCGCTTTACTGCTGTCTTAATGCCGCTGAAACTAAAATCAAATGCGTCTTTATCAAGATATGCCCTGGGAAAACGTATTTTTTCAGGGTTGCCGACTTCTGCAAGCTGTGAAATAACCTGTCCTCCCGGGTATCCAAGATTAAGCATCTTGGCGACCTTGTCAAACGCCTCGCCAGCGGCATCGTCTCGGGTGTGGCCAAGGCATTTAAAATCCGTATGGGAGTCTACAAGGTAGATTCCCGTGTGGCCGCCAGAGGCAAGAAGGGCGGCAAAAGGAAAGTCAGGCGCGGGTTTTGATAAAAACACAGAGCTCAAGTGGCCGTGAAGGTGATCAACGCCTGTCCAGGGAAGATCAAGGGCGTATGCATAAGCCCTGGCAAAGGAAAACCCCACAAGAAGAGCGCCCACCAGGCCGGGGCCCTGTGTGACCGAGACTCCGTCAAGCTCCCTGGCGGTGATTTGCGCATCCTCAAGGGCGCGGGAAACCACCGGGGCAATGACCTCTATGTGCCTGCGCGAGGCAAGCTCCGGCACAACCCCGCCGTATTCGCGGTGCACCTCGATCTGCGAGGCCACAACAGAAGACAAAATCCGGGTGCCGTTTTTAACCACTGCAGCAGCGGTTTCGTCACACGACGTTTCAATACCAATAATTTTCATACCAATGGGGGACGTTCTTAACTTATTAACTTTTTACGAGTGCATCAAAATTGATTCGGATGGCTTAAGGGCGTTAAGGGGTTATTGTTCCGCCCAGTGGAGCCGGGTTGTGTCAGACTTGCGGCGCTGGATCACCTCGCCTATGATCCATGCCTTTTTATTTGCCCCGGAGCTGCGCTCGAGAATTTCCAGGGCATTTTCTTCCGGCACAACCGCAATCATGCCTATGCCGTTGTTAAAAGTGCGAAGCATTTCCTCCTCGCTTACACGGCCGGCATCCTGAAGAAACCTGAAAACAGGCGGCACTTCCCAGGAATCTTTGTAAAGAACCAGGCTGCATGCAGACGGAATAACCCGCAGCATGTTTTCGGCGATTCCGCCGCCTGTTATATGGGCCAGCCCGTGGATCGGAAAATCCCTTATCAGCCGCTTTACGGTCTCAGCATAAATCATGGTGGGTGTGAGCAGCTCCTGGCCAAGCGGTTTGCCAAGTTCGGGCACGTAAGAGTCTATATTGAGTTTAAGATCTTCAAAACAGATCTTTCTGACCAGGGAGTAGCCGTTGCTGTGAAGACCCGAGGAACCAAACCCTATTAACTTGTAGCCGCCGCGGATCTCTGATCCGTCCACTATCCTGTCATCATCAACCACACCGACTGCAAAACCGGCAAGATCATATTCATTTTCATTGTAAATGCCGGGCATTTCCGCTGTTTCGCCCGCTATAAGAGCACACTGAGCCTGCCTGCAGCCTTCTGCAATACCTTCAATAATTTTTTCGGCAATTTTCACGTCCAGGGTTCCCATTGCCAGGTAATCCAGAAAAAACAGCGGCCTGGCCCCCTGCACAATCACGTCGTTTACGCACATGGCAACAAGATCAATGCCCACTGTGTCATGCTTGTCCATCATAAAGGCGATCTTAAGCTTTGTGCCCACACCGTCTGTTGAGCTTACTAGTACTGGATTTCTGTAATCCGCGGTGTTAAGGGAAAAAAGCCCGGAAAAACCGCCGATTTCGCCCATTACCCCGGTCCGTGGAGTTTTGGATGCGATTTTTTTTACCGATTTGACAAACTCATTTGCTTTGTCAATATCTACACCGGCGGCCGCGTAAGTCGAAGAAGAATCCTGGGAGTCTGACATTGTCTGATCCTGATATGGATAATATTTTAAATTAAAGGCCAGGCACAAGCCCGCACACAATCCGCAAAACAGGGGCAGACATTAAGTCTGTCCCCAAAAACCTGAATTAGATTCAACTAGAAAAATAGGATTTGTTATCTGATTTGCAAATAAAAGTCAAAACAAAATTTTTGACAACCCCGCCGATGTAGTGTATTCAAACAAAACACCATAATAAATATTGATGGCGCCGTAAAAGGTTTAAACTTTTTACTGCGCCATCTGAAAACCGACTTTTTCCGAATCCAACAGGACTGACAAAGGGGTGGATATGAAAACATTTGCCAGATTAAATCGCCTGCCGCCCTATGTCTTTGCCGCTGTCAATGAACTGAAAATGCAGCTGCGGCATGCCGGCGAAGACATCGTGGATCTGGGCATGGGAAACCCGGATCTGGGCACTCCGGAACATATTGTAAACAAGCTCGTGGAGGCCGCACAAAAACCCCACAACCACCGGTATTCGGCGTCCATGGGGATACGCAAGCTGAGAATGGCGATAGCAGATTGGTACAAACGCCGCTATGACGTTGATATAGACTATGAAACAGAAGCAATTGCAACCATCGGGGCAAAAGAGGGGATTTCCCATCTGATGCTGGTTACCGTGGGGCCGGGCGACGTGGTGTTTTCGCCAAGCCCGACCTACCCGATACATCCTTATTCCGCAATCATATCAGGCGCGGATGTACGCTATATACCGCTGGGTCCGGATACTGACTTTTTTGAAAACCTGGTAAACGCAACCAAGCATACCTGGCCCAAGCCAAAGGTCATGGTATTGTCGTTTCCGCACAATCCTACAACAGAGACGGTGGATCTGGATTTTTTCCAGAAAATAGCAGATTTTGCAAAAGAACACGACATTCTTGTCATCCATGATCTTGCTTATGCGGATATAGTCTTTGATGGATATACGCCGCCGAGCTTCCTTCAGGCCAAGGGCGCAAAGGACGTGGGCGTGGAGTTTTTCTCGCTTTCAAAGAGCTATAACATGCCCGGCTGGCGGGTTGGATTCTGCGTGGGCAACCGCGAAACAATAGCCGCGCTAAAGCGCATAAAGAGCTATCTTGATTACGGCATTTTCCAGCCCATCCAGATTGCAAGCATTATTGCGCTAAACGGGCCGCAGGACTGCGTGGAAGAGATCTGCAATACCTACAAATCAAGACGCGATGCCTTAGTCCAGGGGCTTGCAAGGGCGGGATGGGAAATCCCGCCGCCCAGGGCAACCATGTTTGTATGGGGAAAAATCCCGGAGCCATACAGGAAAATGGGCTCCCTGGAATTTTCCAAAAAACTGATCAAGGAAGCCAAAGTGGCGGTATCCCCTGGAATAGGATTCGGCGAATACGGCGATGAATACGTAAGATTTGCGCTGATCGAAAACAACATGCGCATAAAGCAGGCAGTAAGAGGAATAAAAAAGACGCTCTAACCCGGGGTTGCTTAAAAGGCGCTCAGGCATCAGGCAGGTAATTATGAAGCAAATAAAGATTGGAATTCTCGGACTGGGAACAGTAGGCACGGGTATAGCCAGGTTGCTGGCTGAAAACCGTGAACTTATCAGCTCCAGGCTGGGCGGGATACCCGTGCTTAAAAAAGCAGCTGACCTTGATATAGAGCGGGACCGGGGGGTTGCGTTCGCCTCGGGTGTTTTGACAACAGATCCCTACGAGGTAGTCGATGACCCTGAGATTGAAATCGTTCTTGAAATGATAGGCGGCATGGATATAGCCAGGGAGCTTATTATAAGGGGCATTGAAAACCGCAAGCATATAGTGACTGCAAACAAGGCTCTTCTTGCCACAGCCGGAAACGAGTTGGTGGATCTGGCATCAAAAAAGGGCGTGGCCCTTGCCTTTGAAGCAAGTGTTGGCGGATGTATGCCGATTATAAAAACCATCCGCGAATCCCTTGTGGGAAACAACATTCACTCTGTAACAGGCATTTTAAACGGGACCTGCAACTATATACTTACAAAAATCGCGACTGAGGGGATAAGCTTTCAAAAAGCCCTGGAGCATGCCAAGGCAGAGGGGTATGCAGAGGCGGACCCGTCGCTTGACGTGGATGGATTTGACACGGCACACAAGCTTGCCATCCTGTCGGCAATAGCATTCGGCATGGAAATCAACTATGATGATGTCTATATAGAGGGCTTGTCGGCGGTTACGCCCATGGACATCGAATTTGCAGCCCAATGCGGATACAGGATCAAGCTGCTGGCAATCACCAAATTTGACGGACAGGCTGTTGAGGCCAGGGTACATCCAACCATGATACCGTTTTCAGACATGCTCTCTAATGTAAGCGGTACAATGAACGCTGTAACCATAGCAGGCGACGCTGTGGGCGACATGATCCTGTATGGGCACGGCGCGGGCATGATGCCCACTGCAAGCGCTGCAACAGGGGATATGGTGGATATATGCAGAAGCATCCTTGCGGGAGGCGCAATGCGGATTCCGATATTGTCCTACCAGAAGGAGCGCATCAGGAAAATACCGGTAAAACCCATGGATAAAATCAACACCCATTACTATTTCCGGTTTTCCGCCCTGGACAACCCCGGTGTGCTGGCAAAGATAGCGGGCATCCTGGGGGAAAATGACATTTCTATCAAGTCCGTGCACCAGACCGAGCACAGGGTGGACGGCGTGGTGCCTGTATACATGCTCACTCACCGGGCAAACGAAGCCCGGGTAAAAAAGGCGCTGGACAAAATCGCACAGCTCGATGTCATACCGGAAAAACCCGCCCTTATACGAATCGAGTCTCCTGAGGAGGAAAAAGCCGGGAAATAAGAGGAAGAGGGCAGCAATTTAAATCCAATCAGCGAGGAAGCATGCAGCATATACTTTGTTCAGACCTGGAAGGGGTTTTTGTACCGGAAATATGGATAAATGTGGCCGAAAAAACCGGCATTGACGAACTGAAGCTTACCACCAGGGATATCTCGGACTATAATGTCTTAATGGATAAAAGACTTTCCGTGATGGATGCCCACGGCCTTACCCTGGCCGATATTCAGGGGGTAATTGCAAACATAGAGCCCCTGCCCGGAGCGCTCGAATTTCTGGATGCCATAAGGGCCCGGCATCAGATCATAATTGTCTCTGATACTTTTATTGAATTCGCAGATCCCCTTATGGAAAAGCTCAGGCGCCCTACCCTTTTCTGCAACCGCCTGCAGGTGGACAAACGCGGCAGAATCGCCGGTTATGAACTGCGCCAGAAAGACGGAAAGAAAAAAACAGCAGCAGCCTTGCAAAGCCTTAATTACAGGGTTATTGCATTTGGCGACTCATACAATGATATCAGCATGCTGCAGACAGCCGACACCGCCTTTCTGTTTTGCCCGCCGGAAAACGTGGTAAAGGAGTTTCCCGAAATCCCGGCAACATACAATTATGACGAGCTCATGGGGCAAATAAACAAGGCGGTATCTGACAGTACGGCCAATTAACAGGGAAAGCCGGCGAAAAATTGACCCTGGACGTAAAAACCACGAGCAAGGGAATAGTATTCAAGGTCCATGTCCAGCCCAGGGCGTCTGCTGACCAGATTGCAGGCTGCCATCAGGACGCCCTGAAAGTGCGGCTGACCGCACCGCCGGCAGACGGCAGGGCCAACAAGGCGTGTTTGAAATTTCTGGCCGGCAGGCTCAAGATTGCCAAATCAGACATGGAAATCATCTCCGGGGCCGGCAGCCGCGACAAAAAAATCCTGATACACCTCCCTGATACAAACAACAGCGCCCAGGCCGCAGACATCATAATAAAACGACTCAACACCCTTGCCCGTTAATTTTAATTCGGGGACAGTATATTTATTTTGAAATTAGTATACTGTCCCCGAATTAAAAAGGTATTGACATCGTCGTTTAAAATTAATAAGTATATAAAATTAAACATTGCGGGGTGGAGCAGTCTGGTAGCTCGTCGGGCTCATAACCCGAAGGTCAGAGGTTCGAATCCTCTCCCCGCTACCAACAAACACACAACAAAATCAAGGGTTTGGCGGAATAAGCCCAACCCGTTTTTGTTTGGTTAAACTCCGATACCCAACACTATACCCAACATCCAGCATAAACGGTTTGTATTTATGGCTGCTCCCCTCTCCGCCATTAACCGCCTGAAAGCCCCGCCATTGCTGGAATAAATTTTTAACCCGTCGCCGGTGCCACCAAAAAGCCCGCCATTAAAAAAGTGCTTTAAAAAAGGGCTGTTTTTGGGGTAAGGGGAAGGCCCGCCTAAATAATTTTTTGGGCCTTAAATCGCCTCTCACGGCTTCGTTTTTCGGGGGTGCCATGCAAAAAACCCGGCTAACCGTCCAGGCTGCCGGGTTCGGGTTCCAAGTGTCTTTGGAGGCAACAATATTTTCAGTCTTTGCGTTCAATCCCATTGATTGACGTATAAAATGATTCTGTTTTTCCTTTAGGGCGGACCTTAACCTTTCTGTTCTTTCTGATAACTTCTTCTCGATAAACCGGGATACCTTCAGGCACAATAAAAACATCTTCTTTGCTCTTTACAAAACGTTCAAACGCGGCTTTGTCCTTTTGAGTTACAAACTGCGCCGCACGGTCGTAGTCGGCCTCCTTAACTGCGCCAATATATCCGCCTTTCGTTACCCATATTTCTTGAGCAGCGACAGTAGGGACCAGCACAAACAATAAAATCAAAATAATTGCGTTTCTCATGGAAAACCTCGCTTTTTTATAGGGCGCCGCAACGTTGCTTTAATATAAATAAAAGGTTGTTTCCTGTCAGTCAAACAAAAAAGTCCCGGCAGCTTCTCCAGGGCTTTAACTCTTTACCCTCTGGAAATGGTTTATTTATTTGTCCGGGTCAACCCGCAGCTTATCCGCCAACCCATCAAGCACAAAATCAATTTCTTTCTTTATAATACGCCGGCACTCAAAATCATCACTTACTGCCGCAACCAGGGCGCCGGTCCGGTCCGGGATTCCCGATAACTGCTCCTTTATCGCCCGGCCTGATTCAAAAGCCGCTTTTTTAACCTTTTCCTGGTCGATAACTTCCCCGGCCTGCTGCCGCCGTTTCAACCTGGCTGCCAAAATTTTTTCAATCTCGGTGCGCTTCTGAAGTTCCGCCATATCAAGCTTTTCAAGGTTTTCTATATCTTCTGCCAAATATCGCCGGATTTCACTATCTGTTATCGCCTCAGGCTCCGGCTTGGCGGGGGTTTCGCCTCGGTATTTCTTTTTTGTGGCTTCGCCCCCTGGTATCTTCCGGGCGTTTTTGTCAAGCGCCGCGTCTGCCTTTTCCATGATTATCAAGGGGCGTTTGCTGCCGGGGGGCGCCTTGAAACAATCGTCTTTAACGTTTCCCTTTTCATAGTGCTGGTAAAAATTCTTCCGGCTTATGCCTCTATGCCGGCAGTACGCTGAAATATTCATTATAGTTTCTGCCATTTTTCACCTCTCCGTGTTTACTGTTACGGTGTCAAAATTTTGACTCTCTACAAAAAGCTCGCGCTTGGCATTCTCCGCACCTGGCAAACCCTGTCCAGGACCCGGTCTTTTTGTGTGTCTTGTTTTTTTCTTCACCTATGTTATGCTTTTCGCAAAAAATTAAAGGGGGCATCATGTCTACAATCAAATGTCAGAAGTGCAACGGCACTGTTGCCATTGACGCCGAACGGTGTCCACACTGCGGCACCCCCGCATTTTCGAAAACCTCATCTGTGGTAAGTGTTATACAAAAGTTATGTGGTCTTGGTCTTGGCATCGCTCTGCTATATCTCGCCTATAATCTCTGGTTGCTGTGATACGCTGTGTTTCTTAACACTCTGCTATTTCCTCAAGCGCCCGCGCTCTGGCCCTTGCCGCTGCTGCAAGTACGGGCTGCTGTGTGTCCTGGTAATCAAATATCAAAGCTTTTTTCCCCGGCGCCGGCCTCAATATCCGGCCCACGGTTTGAATCAGCCGGCCCTTAAATTTTATCGGGCAAGCCAAAAATAAACGGTCAAGCCCTGCCGCGTCGAATCCTTCAGATATAAGGCTTGTAGTGGATAGCAAAAAATCAATCTTGCCCTGGCTCAGGGCTTCAACAATGCGCTGCCGTTCCTTTGCCGGCAGGTCCCCGGTTAAAATTTCGGTTTGGCCCGTCCCGATCATGCCGGCAAGCGTCCGCAGGTGGGCTTTACGGTCTGAAATAATTAAGGCGGTCCTGCTCCCGTTCCGACTTGCCTCCGCATCTTTAATTATCTGTTCGTTTCTTTCCTGGTCCAGCGTCAACGCTTCAATCATGGCCTGATAGTCGTCATTATAATGATATGTAAAATCTGTTTCCCTGGTGACAACTTCCGGCTTAACAATAGCCCCGGATCTCTCCAGGGATTCCCGGTCAACCTTATAAACCCGGTCGCCCATCAATAAATAAATAAGCCTGCTCAGTCCATCCCGCCTGAATCCGGTAGCGGTCAAGCCGGTTAAATATCTGCAATCAAAAGCCTGTATTACTTCGCTGTAACTCAAAGCGGGCGCCCTGTGTACTTCATCCGCAACCAAAAGGCCAAAACGCCGGGATAGTTCGCCTAGGTGCTTTCTTGCCGTCTGGTGGGTGGCAATGGTCAACTGCCTGATTTCCTGCCGGCCATTGCCGAATAAACCCGCTTCTATACCCAAAAATTGCCGCGCTCGTTCAATCCATTGGTGCGCAAGCTCCAGGTTGTGCACTAAAACAAGCGCTGACTGCTTTCTGGTTGCTATCAGATAAAGCGCCGCTGTGGTTTTTCCTGCTCCGGTGGGCATTTCTAAAACGCCGTGGTCGCGTTCCAGGGCTGCATCAACGGATTGCTGCTGATACGGTCGCAATTCTCCTTTAAACTCCAGGTTTAACGGCTCCAGGGTCCGCCGGCGGTCCTCAATGATAAAATTAACGCCCGCCTGTTTTAACATGCTGGCCACGTGCCGCGCGTATCCGCGTAAAAAGGTTATGGTGTCGCCGGTTTCTTCATAAAAAAATAAATTCGGCTTCAAATGGCCCGTGTAGCGCCCATATTTTTCGGCCTGGACAAAATCGGGGTTCGGCAACGTGCAAGCCATTTTTATTTTTTCCCGCAACCACTCCGGGGGGTTGCAAAGCTCAGCTTGCTTATGTACTGTCAAGATGGTTTTCATAATTTCCTTTCAGCCGGGGGGTGGGTGGCGCCACTCCCCCGGCGGCTCTCCTTTTAAACTTCCTTTACTTTATCCGCCTGCTCGCTTTCCTGGCACTGACAAGCGCCCGCGCAACCTTCGCAACCGCCCGCCGTCTCCTGGTCTGGCATCAGTCCTGCTGCTAAGCCTCGATAAAGCGCCCGTCTTGCTGTGTTTTCGTGTTTAGTTTTTTCTGTCATGGTGTCTTTTCCTTTCATTTCAATGGTTTATGTTATGCCCATCGGTTTAATGGGCATCGGTTCAAATCAAAAACGGGCATACCTGCCCTGCTGCAAACCGGGCGCCGGTCCCCGGGTCCATTCAGGTGGGGGCATTGCTTCCCGTCAAGGCAAACCGTCATTGCTTCGATCTTCAGGGGTGCTGCCACCTGCCCCCCTTTTTGCGTAAATACGTTTTTTTCGTTCGGGTTTAATTCTTTAAAAATCATTTCCCGGTGGTTCCTGGCCCAGGTGATAACTTCGGCCCGGGTATTTTCAGGTAAGGGTTTCATGCCTGAAAGGCTCAAATTGCCGTCTGGTTTTAACCGGGGGGTAACTCCGTATTTTTTCAAGTGTTCAATGGCGGTCATATAATAACCTCGTCATCATTTTCATTTTCGCCCCCGTACGAATTAAACGAATTTAACGAATTAAGGTCTGTATCGGGGGCTTGCCCAAAATCAGGGGCGTACGAATTAAACGAATTAAGGTCTGTGCTTCCATCCCCATCGGGGGCTTTTTTCGTTTTTTCGTTTTTTTCGTTCAAGGTGTATTTTGTTTTTTTCCTGCCCCCGGTCGGCTCCGTGGTCGCCTTAACCTGGCCCGCCTCAATTAATTCATTCAATGCGGCCTGTATTTTGTCCGCGCTCTGGTTTCGCTGAAAAACGTCATTATTAATTTCGGTGGCGGTCATTTCCCCCCGTTCCTGCAGGGCTTCCAGTATCCGGGTTTTAATTGGGGCTGCCGTCAACTCTTCCCCCATTATCAGCCGGATAATGTCCACTGCTTGCCCCAGGTAAAACATGGCTGCTTTTATGCCGCGCTCCATCCCTTCCGCGTCCAATAATTGCCGCGGGGTGTCGCCCGTGTTAAACTGGTATATAAGGTCCAGGGCGCCGGCAAGCCTCAGGGCGTGTCCGTATGTTTTGGGCAAAAAACCCCGGATCTCTTGTGGCAGGTTTCGCTTTTGCCGGTCCAAATCGTTTCGCCATTTTAAAAACAAGTCCTGTGCTTCCCCGTCAAGCCTTATGGTGTGGGGCTGCTCTGCACTATCCGCCCACTGCATGGCATTTTTTAGGGTGTTCTCCCAGGCTTCACGGTAAGCACTGTCCCAGCTCTCCAATGTCAACGGATAATGGGTGGCCGGGTCATAAGTAAACAGGCAACGGTAAACCGTGCCATCTGCTAAATATTGCCCGTCGTCCCCGCCAAAAACCTTTTTAAAAATCGCGGGCTGTATGCCGCCCATGGCCTGGAATCGGGCGTTTTTTATTAAAATACTTTGTTTTGCCCGGACAACTCTAACGTCATCACCGTCATGCAGCTTCAACATGCTTTCCCGGTCTGTGCCCTTTTGCTTGTATTGATTTTGGGTGTTTATCAGGGCTGAAGCTTCGTTTAGAATTGCGATAATGCCGCCGGTGGGGTGTTTCTCAAGCTCGGTCCGCAATCCTTCAAGGGTTAGGTCTGTCACGTAATAACCCCGCGCCCCGGGGGGTGCTTCCCCTCGGTCCATTTTCGGGGTGGCCTCATATTCGGCCCGCTCCTGGTCGGCTATTTCCTGCGCTTTCCGCTGCTCCTGGAAAAATACGCCGGCCATTGCCCGCATGGGTGCGGTCTTGCCCTCGCCGGTGCTTTTTACGTCAATCGGCCAAATTATTATTGGTTCATCCCATGCCAGTTTTGGGCTTATATTGACTTTCCGGCCAACTGCCGCGCCGATCATAGCGCAAGCAAACCCGGGCAGGGGGGCAGGTGTGGTAGCGCAAGCCCGTGCAAGCTTCTTTAAGCTTTCGGTTATTTCAGAGGGTAAAATCGCCCAGGGGTAAGGCGTGCGGGGTATCAACCGGCGGGCATAAGCCCAGGCTGCTTTTTCGGCCTCGCTTTCCTTTGGTCCCTGGTCCGCTGCTGGGCTTTCTTCCGGCTCTGCTGCCTGCTCAAGGGCTTCGCGGACAGATTCAAGCCCGTACTGCTGGTGCAGGTCGTTAAAATCATATCCGGGCTGCTCAGGCATACAAACAAGCCCGCCTACAGCTCGGGCTGCTTCCACGGCTTTGATATAACCGGCATCATAGCCCGGATCAGTTGGTTTTTTTGCCCGGTCATTATCCGCGCAAAAAATAAACCGGGCTTTCGGGTATCGCCGCCTGAGTATTTCGGCTGCTGGCCTTAAATTCCCGGCATCCACGCACATGAAACAAGGTGCCCCGGTGGCCTCATAAATGCTTGCAACGGTCGCGTATCCTTCGCCAAAATAAATGACGTCGCCGGTGCCGGTGCCTACCTGGAAGGAAGCGCCTTTTTTCCTGCCGCCCTTTTCTTTGCTCAAAAGACGTTTTTCGCCGGATTCAGATATAAACTGGATTGTGGAAATGTAGCCGTTCTGAGAAAGGGGTATAAGTAAATTTCCGTGCAGGTCCTTCCGCAAGCCATAGGATTTAACCCCTTTTGCGGACAGGTAGGGGTGTTCCGTGCAGGGGGTGGCTTTTTCCCATAGAAATTCCGGCATGGGCTTTTTATCGCCATTGCCGGGGTTGTCCTGGTGAAAAATATTGCCTTTCGCCCCGCATCTGAAGCACTGATAAGCGCCGGTTTCCGCATCAATGCTCAGGGTGTTATCCTGGCTGCCGCTGCATCCAGGATTAACACATGTAATACGGAAATTGCCGGATCTGTCTTTAACGGCTTGCCGGATTTCGGCCTCGTTTTTGCTTGACAATCTGCCGCTAAAACCATTATTATTATTGCAAATCTTTTCTTCTGCCGGATCTTCCGCCGCCTGGGGGGTCCGGCTTGCTGTTTCCGCCATAGTCGCCCCCTATTCTGCCGGCTCAATTCTGTGTTTTCGGATATACTCCACCAGGTCAGCATATAGATAACCGACGCGCCGCTTATTCAGCTTGATATAAGCAGGGCCTTTCCCCATGCTCCGCAAATTGTCCAGGGTTCTTTTTTTATAGCCGGTTATTCCCGCCGCTTCTGCCGGGGTTAAAACTTTGACTTCGTTTTGTAACGTCATAACAATCTCCTTTATTCAGGTTTTTTGTGCAAAACTTGCAAGTTTCCTGAATAATATGAAGCAGTTATGAAGATTACCAGCCCGTTAGTTGTTACAACCGGTGGTCCAGGGGTGTTAAAAAGAAAGGTAAATCAGGGGTATATAGCTGTTTTTAAAGCAGATTTTTCGGCAGGTGGTCCAAAAGTTTAAGCGCTTCAAGTCTCCATTTTTTTACCGTATCAGGCACAATTTTAAGTTTTTTACAAACTTCTGCGTCAAGGGCTTCATAACTCGAATTACTGTTTAAGCGGGCCTCAAGATAACGGGTAAGCTTTGCGGCCTGTTCCAGTTTGTCCGTATAATTGGTAAATGGGTTTCGGCTGCCGCCCCTGGCTGCTGTCACTCTAAATTGCAAGCAGTCCCTCAAAACGTGTTCAGCCCGGCCCGGTGCCTCATTATAAGCGGATTCAAGCAATGCCGTAATAGCCTGCTGTGTGTATTTTTCAACCCATGCCGGTACAGGCAAACCCCCGTCAAAACAAACCTTAAGCCCGCGCAAGGCAAACATGGGGTTTCCGTAAACATTATAAAGCGCCGCCATAAGGTTTAACTCGAATTGTAACCACTTCTGCGCCGCCTCTTTAACGGCTGCCGCCTCCCTGTCTGTTTTTGCATAGCGCCCCGTCGTGTCATTAAAGCGGCTGGCATGGAATGAATGGAATTTTTCCAGGTGGCTTAAAATTTCCGTAATCGTTTTAAGTTTTGAAATGTTGTCATGCTCAATTAAATAAGAGTCTTTTTTTTTCAACGCTCCGTCTCCTGTAACGGCTCCTGGAAGTAATCCAGGGGCAAGCGTCCAGGATAAACGCCTTTCGGCCCGGGTAGCTAATCCGCGCCTATCCCCCGGAATCTGATTTACTTGTTTTCCGCCTTTTTCTTTTCACCTTCAGCCTTCGCCGCCATGCCATTATAAAAATCAGATACAACCCCTGAAGCATTCTGCAGGGCTTCATCTCTTAAATGGCTGTATCGCTGCGTCATTTGTGGGCTTTTGTGGGTCAAAAGCTTTTGTAATACATACATATCAACCTCGCCGCTTGAC
Organism: uncultured Desulfobacteraceae bacterium; assembly: GCA_964626455.1. Lineage (GTDB taxonomy): Bacteria > Desulfobacterota > Desulfobacteria > Desulfobacterales > Desulfosalsimonadaceae > Desulfosalsimonas. The sequence continues at coordinate 21,976 of CAZVFQ010000009.1, forward strand.
GCCAACATTGACGCGTAAACGTGCCTCAAGCCGTGTAAGGGCCTGAAGTCCTTTGGAATGCCGGCTTTTTCCTTGATCGCATTTGCAGCCTTCTTTATATCCGTGCGCTGCCCGCCGCCCTTGCCTGGAAAAACAAACGGGCTGTCGTGTTTCGTTTTGGGGTGGTTTTTAAGCAGTTCCCTGGCGGACTCGTTCATGGGTATTTTTGCGGCCCGTCCGCCTTTGGGCTCTCGTATATGAATAAACCCACGCTCAAAGTCTATGTCCTGCCATTGCAGCCTGAATAATTCGCCGCGCCTCATGCCAGTATAAAGGGCAAGCAGCATAAGGTTTGCCACTTGCCGGTTTTCGTGTTTTTGCAAAACATCTACCAGGGCCTTTAGCCGGTCCGGGGGCAAGTCCTCGGTTTTCGTGTTGTCAACCTTCGGCATCTCGATTGTGAATGACAGCCCTTCGCATAAATTTTTATTTACTCCATAATTGACAATCCGTCGCAACAATTCCAAAACGTTTCTTACGGTGGCAGGTGATTTCTTCTTTAACAGCTTCAAGCGCAAGCGGTCCACGTCCAGGGGTAAAATCTCTTTTGGTTCTTTTTTGGCAAAAACAGGCTTTATGTGGATCTCATAGCGGTTCTTGTCTGTAACAACGCCTTTCAACCCCGGCTTGCCCTCAATATACTGGTCCCACAATTTTTGGATTGTCCACTTGTCGGCTTCGGCCTGCTTGGCTGCCTCCTCTTGCTGCCGCTTTTCTCTGTTTGAAGGGGCGCCCCCGCTCATACGATTAACCCGGATATTTCGGGCTTTTGCTGCTGTCATACCATCTTTTTTGGCCCTGCCGGCCTTCTCGTGAACCTGCTTTCCATCTTTTCGATACATAACATAATAGATTCGTTCAGGCTTCCCGGTGCCAACCTCTTTGCCCATGATATAATAAACGCCTTTGTAGTCCGTCTTGTGTCGCTCCTGCTTTGGCATCTATCCGCCCCCCTTTGCTTGTTTATACCCAACACTATACCCAACATCTAACTTGACTTTACCATGAATTTCCGTGAAGTCAAATGAAAAGATATCAAGATAAAACTTATTGTTTGCAGGATGTTATGTTTATTTTAGGTGGGTGCCGTGAAATGCCGTGAAATGGTTATCCTTTGGGCTCATAACCCGAAGGTCAGAGGTTCGAATCCTCTCCCCGCTACCAAAAAGCAATCCGACAAACTTTTTTAAGATACGAAAAGCCCTGGAAACAAAGACGTTTTCAGGGCTTTTTTGCGTGGCCAATATAAACACAATAAAGGGGACAGTATATGTATTTTATTTAAATACACTGCTGCCGCGGGTGATATCTTCCTGTGAACAGATGCATTTCTTTTAGTTACGCTGCATCCCTGCACAATTTCACGTACGGCTAAGTACGCTGCATTCTTCGAAATTGCGCGTAACGAAGATATTGGACTTTTTACGGTGCCATCACACTTGACTCCCCGCAAAATTTAATGATATCAGTTAGTGTAAAGGGTGTGTAATTTAAGGCACAATATGAAGACGACTTCTATGAATACAAATCAAGGACAGAGCAGCAGCCGCGAAAAACGGCGGCATCCCCGGGTCAATGCCTCGAATTTTATGGGATATGTTTTGTTTGATGAAAAGCAAAACAGGCTTGGCCGCGGTGAGGGACGAATATTGAATCTGAGTCAAGGCGGAGCTCTTATAGAAACCCCAAAACCCCTGCTTGGTTCGTTTGTCGAACTTACGATATCCAGCTCTAAAAAAAACAACCTTCAAATAAAAGGACGTATAGTATATGCCCGCAAACCTGACAATTCCGATTTTTACCTCACCGGCATAGAATTTATTGGATGCGACGATGAACAGATAAATGACCTTATTGCCTCTGTAAGAGCCTACAACAGCTCCGCAAAAGTCATAATAATAGACGATGAACCAACTACGCGCTCCTTTCTGGAAAATATTTTGCGGAAACGCGGGTTCCAAACATGGCAGGCAGAAAACGGAAGGGTTGCCATAAATGAAATCCATTCCGCACCGCCCGATCTCATTATCTCCGATGTTGTTATGCCGGAACTGGGCGGGTTTGAGCTCTGTACAAGGCTGCGCGAATCGCCTGCCACCGCCGACATTCCATTTATCTTCCTCTCGGTAAAAGGAGACCCTGCGGATCAGCTTAAGGGTCTGCGCATGGGGGCAGACGAATACCTGGTTAAGCCGTTTAAAGCTGCCGAGATTTTAAAAGCCGTTGAAAAAGTCATGGAAAAATCAACCCGAATGAAAGGGTTGCGCTCTGATGTGGATATTGCGGGCAGTCTTGCAAAGATCGGCTTGATCGAGGTTATCCAAATGATTGAATTCAACGAGAAAACCGGTGCGCTTTTTTTGCTATCTTCATCCAACAGTGTGACAGGAGCGGTCTATATAAGGCAAGGACAGGTGGTCAACGCAGTATCCGGAGACCTTGGCGGCGAAGAGGCATTTTATGACCTTGCAGCCCAGAGCGATGGATTTTTCAAATTCCATATCCAAGAAACGATCCCGGCCAGAAAAATCCATAAAAAAAACATTTCCATTCTTATGGAAGCCTCACGCCTGATAGATGAAGCAACGTCACTCAGGTCTTTGGTGAGCACAATGGATGTCAGGCTTACTCTGTTAACATCCGCCGTGCCGAGCCATGTCGTCGACCGTGTTACGGCCGACACGCTACGTCACATAATGAATCTTATTAGAAGCGGCAGAACCATTAATGAAATTACAAGCAGTGCCGGGATAAGCAGGCTGCGGACAGCGGCCGTGCTCGCAGAGCTGATAAACTGCGGAATCGTCACCGAACAAACGGCCGGCCAGAAGGCCGACCTGGAAATTCTCCCGGAAAAACCCGGGGCGCCTCAAGAAGATAGCCGCGTGAAAGGAAACCTTGTCCAACGGCTTAAACGCCTGGAGGAAAGTTCATTTACCGGCACGATCAAAGTTCATGGCCGCTCGAAACCAGGGGCCATCTACATTGAAGATGGAATGGTTGTCAACGCTATGTTCGGAAGAACAGCCGGCAGGAAGGCTATTTTCCGGATATTCTCAGAGCATGGGGGTTCATGCAGTGAAACCGAAGGCCCGGTTGAAACAGACAGGAGCATTGATGCCCCCCTCTCGGATCTGATCAGGGATGCAGAGGAAGAAATCGCATGGCGGCGGAACCTGAAAACGGATCTTTCAGCCACAGGTATAATTGTCTCTGATAACAGCCTGGAAAAGGAAACCGCAATTCAGAAGGATCCGCTTAAATTCCGGCTGCTGCAAGCGATTCGCGAAAATACTTCCATAAACGACATAATCGATTCCAGCCCCTTTCCTGATCTTGAAACCTGCCGGCTGATAAACGAATGGCGCAAAAAGGGCTTTATTCAGCTTAAAAGCATGTAAAAAAGAGAAATAAGTATACTGTCCCCGAATTTAAATGAAAGGAGGATAACATGAGCCCTTTTGTAGACCGTATGATCCGTGCATCAAAGCTGGAGCCGGAACTTTATGAAGAGGTGGAGGCAGACAAAAGCGCCATGGGACAGGCCATGGCTGTGGTGGTCCTCTCCAGTGTAGCAGCAGGCATCGGCGCCATAAGCACCCAGGGATCGCTCGGAATAGTAATCGGCACAATTACCGCACTTATCGGATGGTATGTATGGGCATTTCTAACCTACATCATCGGCACAAAACTGCTGCCAGAACCCCAGACGCACGCAGATCACGGAGAGCTGCTGCGAACCATAGGCTTTTCAAGCGCACCCGGGATAATTCGGGTGCTGGGGATAATACCGGCCCTGCAGGGAATCGTGTTTCTTGCCGCAGGAATATGGATGCTTGCGGCTATGGTTATAGGCGTAAGACAGGCCCTTGATTATACCAGCACATTGCGGGCCATAGGTGTCTGCGTCATAGGCTGGCTGATCCAGGCTCTGATTGTAGCGTTGATTTTAGCAGTCATGGGCGGTGTTCCGGCCCAGCCGCCGGCCTAAGAAACCGGATTCCGGCTCATTGTTCTCTTTTACTTATGAGCTGCTCAATTACTTCCCGGTTCTGGGGCGAGGCAAAATAATAACCCTGCCCGAACCGGCACTTCATGCTTTTGAGTTTTTCCAGCTGCGCGAACTCCTCTATACCCTCTGCCATTGCCTTGAGATCCAGCCTGCGGCATAAATCCAGCATGGAGGCGACAATGCTGAAATTTGTCGAATTTCCGGTAATATTGTCAATCAACTGTTTGTCTATCTTGACAAGGTTGATGGAAAACTGGTTGAGATATTTAAGCGATGAATACCCAGTGCCAAAATCGTCAATGGAGATTGAAACACCAAGGTCCTTAAGCTCGGTTATGACTTTTACGGCTCTTTTCATATTGTCGATAAAAAGACTTTCGGTTATCTCAAGATTAACATGATCCAGCGGCACCCCGAAATCTTGGGCAATGCTTTTTAGCTCTCCGGCAAGATCGCTGTGAAGCATCTGCTTTACAGAAACATTTACACTGAGGTTTAAATTCCTTGCTCCGGCATATCTTTCCCGCCACTTTGCAAAGTCTCTGAATGCCAGTTCAAATACCTTAAGGCCCAGAGGGATTATAAGCCCGGTTTCCTCTGCTATGGGTATAAATCTATTCGGCGGAATCACTCCCAGCTCAGGATGATCCCAGCGCACAAGGGCCTCAAAGCCGTACAGGTCATTGGCCGAAAGATCCATGAGGGGCTGGTACTGAACAAAGAGCTCCCCGTTTTTGATCGCGTACTGCAGATAATTTTCAAGATACAGGTCTTCTTCTATACCCTTGTCCTTTATTTCATGGGAATAGACCACCTGGTTTCTGCCCCGCTTTTTGGCCTCGTACATGCTCATATCCGCCAGACGAATAACATCGCAATGGCCGGCGGGCTCTTCTGTACTTACCAGAACCCCCATGCTCAGGGTCATTATAATCTCCTGGCCGGCTGTAAAAAAGGGCTCCTGAAACTTCGCGAGAAGTCTTTTGGAGACCACCTCGCAACAGGTCTTGTCATTTACATTTTCAAGAAGGACAAGAAACTCGTCCCCCCCGAACCTGGCCACTGTGTCCACCTCACGCACGCAGTCCGATATCCGCCTGCCCACCTCAATCAGCAACTGATCCCCTATATGGTGGCCCAGGGTGTCATTTACCGTCTTAAACCGGTCAAGGTCTATAAACATAAGACAATAGTTATATGACCAATAGCGCTTTTTCTTCTTTATGGCCTGCTTTAGCCTGTCCTGGAAAAGGACCCTGTTGGGAAGCCCGGTTAGCGGATCATGGAACGCCTGGAATTCAAGCTGTTTTTCCGCTTCCTTGATAGGGGTAACATCTGTAAATGATATGATATACTTCTCATCCAGACCAAGGGAAGAAATTTTTAGAAAAACAGTTTTCTGCGCCCCGCTCCTGTCCGAAAAAAAATATTCAGCAGGCGTCTGATAGCTTTGATCCAAAGATGCAAGTATCCCGGAAAAATCAATCCCTTCTTCGCCGGTTCCTGACAGAAAATCAGCTATATTTCTGCCTGCCGGATCCGAGTCCCTCCCAAATCCGCAAAACTCCAAAAACTGGGTATTGTAATAAACCAGGCCCCCATCCCGCTCAACCACCACAGTCGGGTTGCCGGTATTTTCAAAGGTGTTGCGATATACAATCTCTGACCTTGAAAGCTGAAGGTTTTTCTCCACAAGGGCTTCGTTTTTCTGCTGCACAAGCTGATAGAGTTCGAAATTTTCAAGTGCATAGCATGCAAGCTTGATGATAATAGAGGTGATTTTTTCCGCTATACCGGCCGATAGGGTTCCCTTTTCCAGAAAACCGAAAAAAATTCCATAGGTCCTCGAAGTTGTGGACATTGCATGAATCAGCAGCGTATACCCGCCGTCCCGGCTGCGCGCCGTGATACTCTGCCTTTCGCGCAAAGCAAGAGCCACGACCCCCTTGTCGATAAGATCATCGACGTTTTTCCGGATATAATCCTCTTTTCCCGGGGGAACGAGATGCTCGGGTGCAATATCGAAATCCGTGCTGCTAACAGAATAAAAAGCATACAAAGAAACCGGCAGAGCCTGCCGGAGGCCCTGCACAGCACGTTCAAATATGTCCTTGCGGTTTTTAAACTTGGTAACCGCACTCTGGAAATCCCCCAGGGATGCGCACAACTCCAGGGCCATAATTGCATCCCCGGCAAGAGCTTCCAGCCGGCGCATCTGGGCGGGATCGGATAGGTTACTCAGGTGTTCCATAAATAATCTCGAATATGTCTGTGAGCTGCAGATCTATCTCGTTTACCACCCATAGCAGCATTTCTTTGTCAAGATTCAGGTGCCTGTAAAGGTCGGGCTCGATTACAGGAACAAAAAATTCTCCGCTGTTTCCTATTTCAAGGGCGTTTACAATTATATCGGCAAAATTTATGACGGCAGACTCGGCAAATCCAGCTTCCTGGCTCGGGAAATGGTGATATCGTATCATATTGCCAAGCCTTTCCGGCAGATTCCAGTGCAGGGCAAGCTGCGAGCCAACGTATGAATGGTCTGCCCCAAAGCTTTCCTCTTCTGCGGTAAAAAGAAATATTTCCTCCTGGCTTGCTCTTTGGAAAATATCATGATAATTATCCGGCATGTTCTGCACCAGTATAAGCCTTCCAATATCATGGAGCAGACCCGCCACGAAAAAACGCTCGGCTTCGGTCTTATGGGGAAAATAACTGGCCAGCAGCCTTGCAGCAGTGCCGCACGCAATGCTGTGTTCCCAGAAAGAGGCCATATTAATCATCCTGGAAGGAATATTTTTAAACAAAGATACCGCTGAAACACCGCTTACAATTGTCATAAGCTGGTTGGTACCGATTAATGCCAGGGCCCAGGTAAGCGTGTCAACCTTCTGCCTGAGACTGTAGAAGCTGCTGTTTACCAACTGGAGCACCTTGGCCGAAAGCGTGGTATCCTTGCTCACTATGCCTGCTATGTCATCAAGGCTGGTCTCGGGATTGTTTATGGCAGAAATCGTCTTATAGTATATATCAGGCAATGTACCCAGACGCAGGGTCTTTTGGATCAGATTTTCAACATTTATCTTCCCCGGGCTGCCTGCGGCCGGTTTTTTTGTTTCATTTTGATCCTCGGGCGGTACCAAATCCGCCGGCCCCTTATGACCGGGTTTTCTGAACAACCTGCGGGCTTTTCTGTCTGCACTGATCCGGAACAACTCATATACAAAAGGATCATTTAAGTCATTATACTGGAACCTGTGGCCGACAAATTCCTGAGCCTCTCTCCTGAATTGCTCCGGCACAGGCGGCTCCGCGTCCTCAGGCATGTCGCCGTCTTCCGGCGACATAACCTTTACCTCGCCCACACCCCAGATCTTAAATATCCGGATCAGCTTTTCTGTAACCTCCTGGCCGCAAGGCGCCAGGAGATAACCCCTGTAATCCTTGACATCCCCGGCCAGGACCATGCCTTCTGTCAGGCTATGAGTACTTATCTTTTCCATCCTTTTTACCCGGATCCTCCTTTAAAAAATCATATCCCTCGTTTATAAGAGACATTGCCTTTTTGCTGCCGCCCCTGTCCGGGTGAAACTTTTTGGCCATCCAGCGCCTTTTCCATCCCAGGTCCGCAGCCTCGTCAATTACCGAGTCCAGGTTGAACAGATTTCTGAAGGCTTCGGCCTTTTGTTCGGGATCAAGCCTGTATATATCCTCGAAATATGATTGGGAAAGGCTTTCCACATAAAATGCAAACCTTCTTTTGCTTATCTCCTCGCGCAAAGCATGACTTGTCACATATCTCACAACAAAATCCAGAATCATCCTTTTTTCAAACCTGCTGAATCTTCCAAGGGCCTCGAACTGATCCATGGTGTCAGTATCCTGTATCCATAAGACGCAGCACTGACCGCTTGCCTCACTCCAGGTGACCGTGAATTTGTAATTATCTATTGCGATCTGGGTTAATATTTCATAGTAATTACAATCCATTTTATGAATTCCGCCGGCTTAAACCCTGGTTTCGTGCGTATTGGATTCAAAAAATTCCAGAAGCGGGGATTCACCCGCCCCGGCTTCGGCTAAATCAATTATTTTCAGCAAATCGTCTTCTGGCAGGTCAAATTCTTCTCCCAGCTTGTCGGCTTCCACGACAAAACCGTTTCCGCCGTCGCCAAGATGACCTGCATTTACCACCATATCAGCCAGACTACAAACCCTGACAAGATTCCGTATTTTTACATCCGCACTTTCCGGGTTGTGATGCCAGCGGATCACTTCTCTGAGATCTTTTGAAAGATTCCACCTCCTTGCCAGCCATGCGCCTGCCTGGGCGTGATCAGCGCCCAGTATCAGAAATTCGGCCTCCTCCAGTGATATCTGCTCTGTCCTGCTCAATTCCAGTGCATCCATGAACTGGTCATGAAAGTGCTGCTCAAATATAATTTTGCCCACGTCGTGGAGCAGACCGCACAAGTGAAGCGAGTCCTTGTCGATAGTTACTGAAGCTTTGAGGGCAACATGTCTGTTTACAATTTCCGCGGCAATGCCTGTGCATATACAATGACGCCAAAATCCGGCCCTGTCAAAAAGCGGTCCGGGTTTTGGCGGAAATGTGGAAAACACAGCCGCCGACATTGCAATATTGGTTACCGCCCTGAAACCAAGCCTTACAATGGCTTTTCTAAGCGACAGCGTCTCGCTTGCCCCCAGATACATTGACGAATTGACCACCTTCATAATTCTTGCCATTATCGCAGGGTCATCTTCAATAATCGCCGCCACCTGCTCCACATCAACTTCCGGATCCTTCAGGGCTGATGCCAGATTTTCAATCACTGCCGGAAGAGTAGGCAGGTTGTTTATTGACTCCAGGCGTTTTATAACTTTGCTCTGCATAATAATCAATCGCTTTCATAGGTTCTTTCAGGACCTGTGGGATTGTCTCGTACCTGCTGCACGGCTTTGTGCAAAGCATCGGCTATCTGCTGATCAGAAACCGGATCTTTTAACACTATGGAAAACTGCTGGGTGTATCTTGCAGGCAGCATGTTAAGTGCCAGGGCATAGATGTCCTGTATATTGATAACATCCCTGGAAACATCAGGATATTCTGGGAGCACCTGCTCCATTATTTTTATTACGCGAACCTCGTTTCTGTTTCTTATCCCAATTAAATCGATCCCTGCATATTGATACTTATCCGCGGACTTTTTGCTGCTGCCCATATTGCCCCCATTGTTGAAGATAAATGTTTTTATCTGTTGTTTTTTTCATTTACATATGCCACGATTTTTTCCGGTATTGCTGACAGCGACAAAACACTTTCGGCTGCCCCCAGGTTTATGGCTTCTTTGGGCATGCCGAAAACCACACTGGTTTTTTCGTCCTGGGCAATTGTGCGTGCCATATTGTTTCGCATTTCCAGAAGGCCCGAAGCCCCGTCTTTTCCCATGCCCGTGAGTATCACCCCCAACGCGTTTCTTCCCGCAGCTCTGGCCGCGGATTTAAACAGCACCTCCACGCTGGGTCGGTGCCCGCACACCAGCGGTCCGGATCTTATCTGCACATAAAACCTGGCCCCGCTTCTTTGCAGGAGCATGTGATAGTTGCCCGGCGCAATAAGTGCGGTGCCCGGAAGCACGGAGTCGTTGTTTTTCGCCTCTCTTACCTCCAGGCTGCAGAGCTGGTTTAACCTCTGGGCAAGCGAAGCGGTGAACTGCTCTGGCATGTGCTGGACTATCAGTATGCCCGGGGAGTTTCCCGGCATCCTGGTCAGCACTTCCTGGATGGCCTGGGTGCCTCCGGTGGAGGCGCCGATGGCTATCACGGTATCGGTCATCTTGGCCTGGGTAATGCGAATTTGCGGCTGCACAGAACCAACAGCACCCTTTGCGCCCAGAGAACCGTTTACCCTTGCTTTTGCCGCAGCCCTTATCTTTTCGATCAGAGCCTCTGACATATCGTTTACAGAAAGCGAGGATCCCGGCTTGCACATAACATCCACAGCCCCGGCGTTCATGGCCTCGACTGCAAGCTCCCCGCCCTCCGGTGTAAGTGAAGACACTATTATCACCGGCAGCGGATAGTGTTTCATCAGTTTCTTAAGAAAAGAAAGCCCGTCCATGCGGGGCATTTCCAGGTCCAAAAGCACAACGTCGGGCTTGAGTTCAACGATCTTGTCCCTTGCCACATAAGGATCAGGAGCAGTGGCAGCTATATGGATATCCCCTGCCCTGGAAAGTTCCCGGGAAAGAACCTGGCGCACAATGGCCGAATCATCGACAATAATCACTTTGATCATTTGTTTTTATCCGAAAATAAACATCTCAATAAGTTACAGGCTTATTTTTCAAAAGCAACTCTTGCCACAAGCGGTGATTCATCAACCAGAAGCCTTATATGTCCATCGTTTTCAATCGTTTCCCTCCACTCAGCGTCCGGCATCTGACGAATCCCGGGAACAGATAGATCAAAAACTTCTTCTGTTCCGAATTTTTCAGCAAGAAAATATCCGCACAAAACATTTAAAAGCTCTGTTAAAGCGTTTTGTCCTGCATTTTCTGGAAGCTCCTGATGCTCCAGCCCAAGTATATTTTCTGCGATTTCGTCGCACATCATGGCCGGCGCGGCAATTTCAAGAAAACCCTTTTTATCCGGTCCTGAAAAATGTATCCGGGCCAGCAGGCAGGGACATGGGCTGTCGCCCGTCTGAGGGCAATCCGTGTCTTCTTCCACGAACATGAATGCAAACTCCTCGAAAACCGAGGAAAGAACCGTGAACAAAAGTTGGCTGTCATTTGTCTCCATTTAATTATTCTCCATATTTTAATGCAAAAGGTCCTTGACCACCCTGGCGAACTCTTCGGGGACAAAAGGCTTCTGCAGATACGCCTTTACGCCCATTTGCTTTAAGCTTTCCATGCGCTGCCTGCTGCGTTCAGTGGAAATCACCACCACAGGCACGGATGATAGCAGATCCCGCCGGTTCATCTCCGCTATCATTTCAATGCCGTTCATTTCCGGCATGTTTATGTCTGCAAACACGATATCAATCCAGTTTTCATCGAGTTTTTCCAGGGCCTGCGTGCCGTTTTCCGCAAAATGATATTCATTGATGTCCAGGTCTGAAATACTTAAGGTTTTAGCAACCATTTTGCGTATGATAACCGAATTATCGACAATTAAAACATTGTAGCCCATAGGGTTTTCTCTCTGATCTTCTCATGTTAAAATATTTTCCAGCTCCCTCATGCGATCCAGAGTTTTGCTGGCGGTGTATTCCAGGTGATTTTTTTTCAGGCCCAGGGCTCTTACCGGCTCTGCTGAAACACTGAAATGCAGTCCGTAAATCCCGGTTCCGATCCCCTCTGAAAGGGAAAGCATGTCGGCCAGATGTATCAGATAAACCAGGGACCGGTTTTTTTCAGCCCGATCAGGATCGTGATGCCACATAACACTGTCTGTAATTTCAGGCCCGAGCTGCCACCCGGCAAGAACCCTTGCACCGGCCTCAGCATGATCCATGCCAAGAATCTGTCGCTCAGCCTTGTCAAATGGAATACGTTCATTTTTCATAACATCGGCAAAATGCTCGTGATGCCTTTCTATAAAAGGATCAAGGAGCAGAAGGCCAAGATCATGGAGCAGACCAACCGTAAATACAGTGTCCATGTCCTTTATTTCAAGCAATCCTGCAAGCTCCTGGGCTGCAACCGCCGTCCAGATGCTGTGACGCAAAAGCTCGCTTCCCTGAAGCCCGTAGCCGGGCAGCTCGGTTATAAGTTTCGGCGAAACGCCCAAAGACAAAACCAGTTCAAAAATCCTCTGCGTGCCCAGTCTTACCAGGGCTGCCTGAAGGGAATTTACCTCACGGGCCGCCCCGAAATACACGGAATTTGCAAGCTTTAACACGTTTGCGGTCAGGCCCGGATCATACTGTAGAGTCTCGCGGATGGTTTTAAAATCAACATCCGGATCATCCAGGTAAGCCAGCAGGTTCCTGCACAACGGAGGCATTACGTCAAAACTTTTGATATGCTTTTCGATTCGCTCACGGTAACTCATAATAAACCGTTTTACCCCCTGATTTTATGGAAAAACGCCCTGTGGCCACCTCCAGGCTGATAGTTCTTGACAGATTGCCTCCAACTTCCTGGGTGTTCATCAGCAGTCCGTTTTTCCATAATATTCTCCTGAGCACTGTGAAGTTGCGCTCTCCGATTTTAAAAACCCCCTGGCCATCAAGGACCTGGGCCCCGCCTGCCACGTTTACCACTGCCCTGACCTTTCTCATGCCTGCTTCATAAAGACAGGTCAGCATCTGCTGCATTCCTGTATCAACAAACATGTAGGGCCGCACCCCGGCCTTTTCCCGGTCAACTTTTGAAAGAGGCAGCATGCAGTGAATCATGCCCCCGAGCCTGAGCGCGGGGTCATAAACCGCAACGCCGATACACGAACCCAGGGAATAGGTGATCAAAGTGTCTGCCGGATTACTTGAAATCTGCATGTCTGCAATGTCTACTACAACCAGTCCCATGGATTTTTCCAGTTATTGCTTTACGTAAACAGAAGGCCGCACCGACTTGAAACCAACTGCCAGACCGGAAAGGCTTTCAGCGTGGCCAACCATCAGGTATCCCCCGGGCTTTAAAAGCCGATGCATTTCCGAAAGCAGCCGCTTTCTGACTGCGTTGTCAAAATATATCATCACGTTTCTGCAAAATATTACGTCCAGCGGCCCGCGCATGGGAAAAGGAGGATCGGCCAGATTAAGCCAGGCAAAGGTTATCATGTTCTTTATGGAATCCTTCACTCTGTAGATCTTCTCGCTTTTCCCGCCTCCTGCTGCGGTAAAATACTTGGCTGCCAGCTTCCCGGATATCTTTTCAAGCTTTTTTGCCTCATACTCGCCCCCCTTGGCTACTTCCAGCACCGAGACTGATATGTCGGTTGCCAGGATTTTTGTATCCCGCAGTTCATTTAAAGACTCTGCCAGGGTCAGGGCAATGGTGTAGGGCTCCTCCCCCGTGGAGGCGGCCGCGCACCACAGCCTGAACCGTTTCTGCCCCCGGTCTTCCCACTGGCGGACCACAGAGGCCAGAGCATCGAAATGATCCGGCTCCCTGTAAAAGTGGGTCACGTTGGTGGATATGGCATCCAACAGCCGGCTTAACTCAGCGCGGGTCTTATCGTTTACGACATAGCGGTAATACTGATCAAAGTCGTTTATCTGAAGCTTTCGCATCCGCTTGCCGAGCCGTGCCGAGACCAGGGCCTGCTTGTGTTCTGCCAGGTGAATGCCGGCCTCATTATAGATCAGGTCGGCAAACTGCTGGAAAGTATTCTCGTCCAGGGAAGAGGGCTGGTTCATCAGCTAGAATTCCCTGAAATCGTTATCATCAAGCGGGATGACCTGATCCGGCCTCTGCTGCTTGTGACCGGATTTTTCTGATCCCTGGTTTCCACTGTTTTTCCCTGCAGTCTTGTGCCGATCCGTACGCTTCTGCCCGGCTGATCCGATATGGACTGCCTGTTTTCCATGTTCATCCTTTTTCCTTCCCGCCCATCCGATTTTTTTCTCTTTTACTTTGCCTGCTTTGCCAGGGCCTCCATTTCTCCTTCGGTCATTATCTTGTCAATATCAAGGAGTATCTTTACAGAATTTTCGATCTTTGCCATGCCCAGGACAAAGGAGGTCTCCACACTGGTCCCGAATCCCGGGGGCGGTTCTATCTCTTCGGCTGATATCTCCAGGACTTCAGAGACTTCGTCCACCACTATGCCCATGGTGACGCTGGTTTCCGCCTTGCTTATCTGCACAACGATTATACAGGTCTTGCGGGAAACCTCGGCCGTCTCCATGCCGAAGCGAAGCCTTAGATCAATTACCGGAATCACTTTGCCCCGCAGGTTGATAACGCCTTTTACGTATTCAGGCGTACGCGGTATTCTGGTAATGGTCTGCATGCCGATAATCTCCTGGACCTTTAGAATTTCGATCCCGTAGGATTCCTCGCCCAGGAGAAAGGTAAGGTATTTGCCCGCCAGGCGGGACAGGCTTTCATCCTGTTCTGTGTTTTTCGCTGCTGTCTGGTTCATTTTCTTCTCCTGACTTTTTCTTTTTTTGCATTCAAGCCGTTGCAAGCTTTACAATGCCATTTACGTCAATAATCAGACCCGGAGTCCCGTCGGGCATAATGCTTGCCCCTGCAATTCCTTCAACATCTCTTAAACCTTGACCCAAATTTTTAATAACCGTCTGGTTCTGCCCGAGCAGTTCATCAACCAGCAGGGCAACCTGCCTGCCGGCGTCTTCTATGACAACCACAAGTGCACGGGTTGGATCAGTCTTGGCATCGCTTGTACCAAATAAGGCATACAGCCTGAACAAAGGCAAAAGGCGATTCCTGAAAGGCACGGTCTCCCCCTTGCCTGACACGGTTGTGATCATTTCCCTGGTGGGCTGGAATGACTCTATAATTGAAAGCAGTGGCAGAATATAGCGCTCGGATCCCACCTTTACTATCATTCCGTCAATAATTGCCATGGTAAGCGGAAGCACCAGGGTAAAAGTGGAACCTTTACCTTTTTTAGATGCTATGCGAACATTTCCGCGCATCCCCTCTATATTGCTTTTGACCACGTCCATTCCCACACCCCGGCCGGAAACATCAGTGATCTGCTTGGCGGTGGAAAAACCGGGCTCAAATATCAGGGCAAAGACTTCCTCGTCTGTCATGTTTTCAATATTTTGCGATATGCCACGCTCTATTGCCTTTGCAGCAATCGCCTCCCGATCCAGCCCCCTGCCGTCGTCGCTTATGTCTATATGGATGTTTCCACCCTGGTGATAAGCCCTTAAAATAATAGTACCGGTGGCATCTTTGCCTGCGGCAATCCTTTCTTCGGCAGTGTGCTCTATGCCGTGGTCCACTGCATTTCTGATCATGTGAACCAGGGGATCGCCGAGCATCTCAACCATTCCCTTGTCAAGCTCGGTTTCTTTGCCCTCCATTACAAGTTCTATTTTTTTTCCCGATTTCTTGGAAAGATCCCGCACCAGCCGCCCCATCTTGCGAAAAGTGTTGTCAATGGGGATAAGCCGCATGGACATACCTATGTCCTGGAGGCTGCGGGTAATTTTTTTCAGCTGGCCCAGATTTCTTTCAAGATCCCTGGAGCCCTCCTGCACGCCCGAGGCCTCCTGGCTGACAATTGATTCAACGATCACCAGCTCTCCTATTGTTTCCAGCAGAAGGTCTATCCTGTCGGGATCTATCTTCATGGTCTGGCGCACGGTCCTGCCGGAATTTGCAGCCGGAGCTGCCCGGGAGACTGCGCCTGCAGATTCGCGGGCAGCGGCCGGCAAATCCTGCGTGCCGGAAGATTCCTCAGTTTCAGGTTCCTTTGACCCGCCTTCCTTCCGGCCTGTTTGCTTTTTCCCGGCAGACTGCTCCTGATTGCCTGCCGGGACATGAGTTTCGCCGGCAAGCGCGCTTTTTAACTGCTCAAACACCCCGGGCAGCTCCCGGGGTGGGGCATACATCCCGTCTGAGGCCAGGGCCTGCTCAAGGTCCTTGTTCATTTTCTTTAGAAGGTCCAGGGCGTTGAAGGTGGCATCCACCACCTCTCCATCAAAATCCAGGTTTTTCCTGCGCACCTCGTCGAGCAGGTTCTCGGCCTTGTGGGCAAGCACTGATATGGGTGTTAACCCCAGAAATGAACCCGTTCCCTTGATGGTATGAAAAGCCCTGAAGATGGAGGCAACCGCTTCCTCGTTTTCAGGCTCGTTTTCCAGGACCAGCAAATTTTCGTCTGCAATGTCGAAATGCTCTTTTACCTCGGAGACAAAGTCCGCGGTTATCTCTGGGTCCTCGATTGCGACCGGATCCAGGAGCCCTTCAGGGTAATCCTCTTTATCTTTTTCTCCGGATTCAGCATCCGTGATGTCTGCTTTGGTGCTGCCGGGATCATCCTGCCTCTGTTTTTCATCCTCTGCTCCGGCGGTTTCCGAGTCGCGGTCCGCCTCTGCCCCGGCGGCTGAGTCATTTAATGCCTCGCTCAGACCTTCCGGGGAAGGCGGTTCGGTTTCGTTTTTCAGGGCCAGAACAGTCTGCTCAAACCAGTCCTTGAATTCCAGCAGAAGGTCGGCCTGGAGGCTGCCCTCCTGCTTTTGGATGTAGTCCTCCACCTGGTGGCAGACATCGGAAATCAAGGTAAGCCCTATTACCCCGGCCTCTCCCTTGGCGGTGTGCAAAAGCCTTTTCAAGGCCTTTAAGACCTCGGCATCCTTGTTTTGTTCAAATTCCAGGACGCATTCCTCTATTTCGGAAAGCACGGCCTCCTGCTGGGCTATGTATTCACCCATTATTTCCAGGTCAGCACCCGGGGCCAGGGATTCCGCGGTTTTCGCTGCCGGTGGTTTATCCTGTCCGCCCGGAACTTGCGGGGAGAATTCTTCCGGGAAATCCGGCTCGTGATCTTCGGCGTCCTTTTCAACAAGGGTCTGCAGGCCGGATACCACCTGTTCTATAGCCGGCAGATCGGAATCTGAAAACTGCCGGCTCTTGCCGTTTCCGCCTGAAAGTATTTCCGCAGCTGTTTCGGCTGCCTTTGCGCTTCGCGGGAAATCCTGTTCCAGCTCCCTGGAAACAGAGAAAAGGGAATCCGAGAGGCTCTTGCGCTCCGATGAATCGGAAAGATCAGCCATTACGAGCCGTTCAGCGGCACCCTCTACCAACGGCCTGATTTTTTCCTTTGCGGCGTGGATTTGATTCTGCATTTGACTTCCCTGGTTATATGTATTTGCTGCATTTTTCCATGATCATGTCGCTGTCTGCGGGCGTGACCAGGATATCGGTCGCCCCGTACTTGCGCGCCTTTAAAACCCGGCTCCTGGTCCACTCAGGGCCCGCTACTATAAGCGGCTTTTTGTCTTTCATGGCGCCCCTGACCTTTATGGCCCTGGAAAGCCCCTGGTCATTTACCCTGTTTATAAACAGAAACACACAATCAGGGTCCCCTCCGGAAAAGGCCTCCCTGAAATCCGC
The DNA here is from genome assembly GCA_964626455.1 of uncultured Desulfobacteraceae bacterium. Taxonomy (GTDB): domain Bacteria; phylum Desulfobacterota; class Desulfobacteria; order Desulfobacterales; family Desulfosalsimonadaceae; genus Desulfosalsimonas. The sequence continues at coordinate 39,079 of CAZVFQ010000009.1, forward strand.
ATCAGGCGGAAGACCTGAAAGCTCCGCCCCCCGATCCCGCGCACACTGCTCTACCAGCTTCAGATGTTTCTGATCAGCGCCTATCACTGTTATTAGCCTGCCGTTTTCCCCGGCTTTATCCAGTTCTGCGGCAGTGTCGGTTTTTTGTCCCCTGACCGGTTTCTGACTTTCAGACCCGGCAGATTCCGAAGGTGATGCTGAGATTGAAACCGAATCCCGCGGCCGGGCTTTGTCCGGCTCGGCCCTAAGGCCAAGCATATCTGCCGGGAAAACCAGCTCCAGCGGGCCGTAGGATTTTTCCCCCAAACGTATTCCTGCTGAAAGCACGTAATATCCGCGGCCCTCAAAAGGACCCCCGCTTTCTGCATCCCCTTTTGCAGGAACCAGGGTTTCCACCCTTTGCTTTTTAAGCTTCAGCCTGACAGGGGCCCCGGAGCTGAACTGATTGGAGTAGCTTCCCACAAGGATGTTTGCGATTTCCCCGAAAGCGTCTGCCACCTCGCCTTCGAACTTTGCCTGCTTTACCTCCTGGGCAATCGATTCCGCGGGCATCATCAAAAGCAGGCCCGCAAAATGGATTGCGTCCTTTACTGGCAGCAGCAGAAACACTTCACCTTCAGCATCGCCCGAGGCGGCAATACGGGTAATGACCTGCTTGCCGCGGGTCTCGGAAAGAAGCTGCTCCCTGGTTTTAAACCCGGTCTGCGGGTCAGCGAATTCAACTGCTTCGCCCAGCAGCGCTCCCATCTCTTCTTTTGCAAGCCCCAGGCCGTCTTTTAACAACTCATCTACCGCCGCCGGGTCCCCGGCATGAGACGGGGGAGTGGACTCCTGGAGCTGGGTGGAAGCATCCTTTTGCTGATTCTGATCCTCAGCAGTGGTCTCGTCCGCGCTGTCTTCGAATTCCGCCATCAGGGCATGGGGGAAAAAAAACTGGATTCTGCCCCGCCTTTCATCCTTTAGCACAAGGTCTCCCGAATACGAGGAAAGGCTGCCTTCGGGCAGGGGAAGATTCTTTGCCTTCCCGGGATACACCTCCACCCCGCCCATCACGAAATAGAGCTTTTTTTTCGGGAAAGCCTCCTGGCACAATGAATTTAAAACCCCGGAGATAATGTTTGTAATCTCTGAAAATGCATCCAGGAGCTCGCCTTCCAGCTTTGCCTTTTTCGCTTCTGCAGCTATCTCGTCTGCGGGCAGCATTATCAGGCGGCCGGCAAGCTCAACAGCCGCATCCAGGCCAAAGACCATATAGACCGGCGGCCCGTCCGTGCCCTTGGGCTTGAATTGGGCAAGCGCAAAACTTTTTTTCGGCGGGGAAAACACTTCAGCCGCGGTGCCGGTGCTGTTTTCAGGAGTCTGAAGCTCCAGGGTATCGCCTATTAAGGCACCTGCCTCTTCAGTCCCTTTTTCCAGGATATCCGGAAATATGTCTTCAAAAGGATCCACTTATCACTTATCCCTTATCACTCGTCCCACTGACCACTGATCTCATTTCTAATTTCTCAGTTCCCGTATCTCACTCCTGCTTCTTTATCTCCAGCCCCACCAGGAAATCCCCGTGGGAAACCTTAAACGGCACTATTACCCAGTCTGCCTTGTTTACCACCGTAAGGGTATATTCCTCGCCGTGGACCACCGAGGGCAAGGAAAGCTCCACCTTGCCGCCGTTTTCCGAGATCAGCGGCTTGACCGATCCCGCCAGCATGTTTGCAAGCTCACCCATGGCGTCCTCAACGTCCTCGTTTATCTCTTCTACCTCCATGCCCAGAAAATCCTGAGTAAGACCCCTTGCCACCTTGGCGGGAAGATGGAGGGAAAGGTTGCCCTGCTTGAAACCGGCAAACCCCACCATTGCGCTCAACGAACACTGAAACCGGGAAACGTGCTCCCCAAGGGGTTCACCCGGCGTTACATCAACCATCACCATGGTCTCGAATATCTCTTTTGTGATCTCCACTATCTTTTCAGCAAAATCCATGACATAGCTCCTTTGTTACGTTACAGCAGGGGACCCAAAACCTCGTTTACCTGGTCCGGGGTAAACGGCTTTTTCACACAGCCTGATGCTCCCTGTTTCATGGATTCGTCAATCATGTCCTGGGAGCCTCCCTCTGTAGTTACCATTACAACCGGTATGTCCCTGATGGATCCGTCCTCGGCCTTTTTCTTCAAAAACTCTATTCCGTCCATGTTGGGCATGTTGATATCTGACAGAATTATGTCAGGTTTTTCGTTTGCCAGCACGTCGAGCGCCTCCTGGCCGTCGCCGGCCTCCAGTACGGTGTCGAACTCCAGGCCCGCCTGGCGCAGAGACCTGTTTACGATCTTTCTCATGGTGCTTGAATCGTCGATAATCAGAACCGCCTTACCCATTTTTCCTTCACTCCTTTTATTAAAAATTCATGTCATATTTTTGACCACACGACCGGCGAATTAAAACCACACCCGGGTGTATGCAATATCAGGGCCAGAATCTGTCTTCCCTGTCCACCGCCCCGTCACCTCACAAAATTCCGCCTTCTGCCCACTGATTACTGCCTACTGTCTTCCGCCTTATTCAACCCGTACACAAACGCCAAAATCTCAGCCACCGCCTGGTAGAGCTCCACCGGAATTTCGTCTCCTGTGGGCACCTTTGAAAGTACTTCTGCCAGGTCAGGATCCTCCCTGATGGGGATTTCCGCCTCCCGGGCTGTTTCCAGGATCCTTTCGGCCACCTCACCCCGGCCGCTTGCGGCTATGACCGGGGCGTCGTGTTTTTCCCGGTCGTATCGCAGGGCAATTGCTTTTTTCCGGGGGCTGTCTTCGCTGCTCATGCTTTTGCCTCCAGGAAATGGTCTCCGTCAGGGGCCAGGCGTTTTAAAAGGTTTATCGCCGGATCCGGGGCCCCGGTGTCCACTGAAAAGCTCTTTAAAGAAACCGTTGTCAGCCGGTCGCCTAGCTTATGAATCTCTTTTGAAACAATTTGAGCACTTTGCCGCTTCTGGCACAGCATGCGCAGCCGAAGTTCCGTGCCTTCAAACAGCATGAGCACCTGCAGGTTGCCCAGCCGGGAAAGTGAAAGATTAAGGCTTATCTTCCAGGTGTCTTCTTCCTGCTCCTGGCTGCTTTTACCTTCTTGTTTTCCGCCTCCTTCCCGCTGTTGTTTTTCAGCAAGCAGGTATCCCTGCTCCAGAAACTCAAAAGGCAGGGGAAGGAAAACAACGTTTTCCTGGGCCAGCCGGTAGCGGCAGAGCTGGAAGAGCAACAGGTGGTCAAGGCAGGTGGAAGCCTCCTGCCCGCCTTTTGCCTCCGTGCCCTGTAAATTGGCATGGACCAGCAGAAGCGCCTTAAAACCCGAGGAAGCCTCCTGGCTCTTTCCTTCGGCAAGCAGTGCCTCCAGGTTTAATCCCAGCTTCTGCCACAGCCCGGCAAAGTCCTTTCCCGACAGGTTCCCGGGCTCCGGGCCCAGAAGGCTTATCACCTCTGCTGCCGCCTGCCTGGCTCCAGGCTCCATGTTTTGAATGAGCGGAAGAAGCCGCATGTTTTCTGAAAGCGAATGAAGCAGGCGAAACAGGTGTCGCAGCTCAGTCTCCTCCATTATCCGCAGATGAATTTGCGGCGAGGTATTTACCACCTGGAGGTTTAACTTCTGGCCGCTTTTAAGGGGAACCTTTGTTTCAGCCGAAAGCTGCCTGCCCTTTATATTTAATAACACCCTTTCAAGCCCGCCCTCGGAAACCGATGCCTGGACTATCTGGTAGGGGGCAAGCTTTAGTGCATTGCCGTCCATCTCCCGGTTCATGGATATTTCGGCCGGGACCGCCAGGCTCAGTATAGGTGGTGGCTGGGCGCTTACATACATGTTCTTCTTATCGGCAAGGGAGCGGGAAAATTTAAGTTAGTGGTAAAAAGGGAAAAGGGGAAACCGGTATGCGCGTTAAGATACAGGACCGGGCTCAGTTCTCAGAGGCGGCTGTGTAGTCTTTTACCGCTTTTTCTATCCGCGGATAGGCCTTTGAGATGATTCTCATGTCTTTTCTGCACTCAAATAAAAACCTTCCAAAGGAGTTTATTACCAGCTCGCCCTTTTTAAGGGGGGTTTTCTCGTTTTTTATATCGTCTATCTCAGAGGCCAGCATCTGGTAAAACACCCGGTTCATTGGAAGGATAAAGGTGCGGAAAAAATCGTTTGCCTTTATGCGGTTAAACACCTTGGAAAGCGCTGCGTAGGTCTTTTCAGCCTGGGCGAAATTCCTGTTTCTGCACAGCTTTTCAATGGTCTTTAAATGCCCGTCCATTTTCTCCAGAAGGGCCTGGGCCTCCTGCCCGGCCCGGTTCATGGCAGACAGCCTTTCTGTCATAAATCCGGCGTCATAGCAGCCCGCCGGCATCTCGTGCCAGTTTTTATCAACCACCGGGGCATCAAGGTGTTTTTCAATCACCTCTTCCAGTGGCACAAAAGGCGCGCCCTCTATATCTGCCCCGCCCCTGGTGGTGTTTATGAATTCGACGCCTTCGAATTTTTTGATCCAGGCCTCCAAATGCTTTCGCGTCCTATCAAAGCCCTCATTGCTCAAAATAATATTACCGTATACATCTTTTAACCACAGGTTATTCTTTTCATCTTTTTCTGTTACCTCACGATCATAATCAATCCCCCTTGCATATCTCTGTCTGTCCTTAAATCCCAGATTAAGGCCTGCCATTACAACCTTTTGAAAACCTATCATGCACAGCATCTGAAGAGTTACAACCGCTATTGTAGGAGCATCCTTAACCGCCTTCTTCGAAATGTCCCCGGAAGAAGGGCTAAGAAAATATGCCCCCACTGTATCCTGATTTGTCAGCATATGGATTTTTTTGCCGGGATAGTAATCAAGAATTTTAGATCCCAGACTGCTTCCAAAAATAAGCGGCACATCGTCTATTTCCTTTTCTACCACCTTTTTAAAAGCTCTGGTGTTGTGATTTTTTTGAGGATCGTAGGCACAGACTGCATGAGGATGTACACCATAATCCACCATGGTATTGATTGCAGAGCCCACGGCAAAGATGTATGCCAGGCGGTTTTCCTTTATATGGCGCAGGTTTTCG
>CAZVFQ010000009.1:44257-49547 GCA_964626455.1 uncultured Desulfobacteraceae bacterium
GCCCACGGCAAAGATGTATGCCAGGCGGTTTTCCTTTATATGGCGCAGGTTTTCGATTTCCTCGTCAAGGGAGGGGCCGGCTGCGGCAAGTATTGCGGGCTTTCCGGAAAACCTGCCCCGGTGTTCGAGAAGTATATCGGGCGAATTGAGCACTTCCGGAAAATTCCTGATGCTGTTTATCACCCACAGCTTCTGATATGCATAATTTGCCCTCAGTGAGCTGCGCCTGCCCTTTACCTGCTGCCGGAAAAAATCCCTGAACTCCTGCCAGGCCTCCGGAAAAATCTCTCTATGGGAGGGCAGTTCTATTACCAGGGTCTGATCCTTTGCATGGGTAAGCACCCGGCCCAGCAACCCCTTTATGCTCTCCCTGCCCCTGCCGCACGAGACCCCCTGAAGGGCTCTTTTGGGCAGGTCCTTTATCTGCGCGCATTCAAGGTATTTTTCAAGAACTTCTGCATAGGGCTCGTGGATGAAAAATTTCTTTTCAGGATATCTTTTGGCAAAGGCATGTATGTGATGGCCCAGCCCGCAGCCGTAAAACACCACGTACTTGTATTTTTCAATATCAGAATATGCATCTATTACGGCTTCTGCCTCCCGGGCGGGATTATATCTGGAGTGCATGAAAAAGGCCCGGCTGTTTTTTTCGATTTTAAGGGTGGCATCCCCGCGTTTTGCAGGCACGGTTTCCGCGCTGAAATCTTCAGAAAAGGATCCCGGGTCTGAAAGAATCTCATAGGTTTCAGGAAAGCGCTGTTTTAATACAGCCTTGTTGTCAGCGCTTATGTCGCCATAACTCGGTTCTCCCAAGCTCTGTGCCAGCATTTTATTCTCCCGCGTTGTGCTGTTGTATCAATGGAAATTTTCCGCTCCGTACTTGCCTGCCATGGTCTCTTCCATTGTATCCCTGAGAAATTCCAGGGCCGGGGCAAACTCGTGGAGGATGAGATCTGCGGTAAGAACCGTGTCCCCGCCTTCCACCGCGTCACTTAGCTCGCCGAGCAGGTCGCCGAGCCTGATGTATGTCTCGCGGTAGCTTTCGGCATTGAAATAAAGCCCGCTGTTGGCTGCAACAGAATAAAGCATGTGCATAAGCCAGTCAAGGCCCTCGGTCATTTTCCCGAATTTGGTCCAGGCCGGGGCATCCGGGCCGCGGTAGAAATCCTCTGCCAGGACCCTTATTTCAGGCAGGGCTTCGTCCAGGTACTGCCTGCCCGATTCCAGGGCCTCGTCAATGATCTGCTCGTTAGAGCCGGTATCTGCTTTTTCCTGCATGTGTCACCTCCATTGGCAACGTGTGGGTATGTGTCTGTTGATACTTATCGGAAGGGGGGCGGAAAAGTTTAGTGATACGAGACAGGGGAAAGGGGAAAGACAAGGACCTTCCGGACAGTTAATGCAGGCTCGGGGCTTTAGGCTTCGGGCGGGGTTAAAGGTCGCGGGTGATCACATTTTCTCTTAGCATTCTGCGCTGTTCTGCAAAACAAAATGCCATGATGTCATCGCAGTGCTCGGCGTCAAGATCAGTAAACGTTACAGCCACGAAAAAAGAATTGCCTCTTTTTTTCTTCACCCTCAATACCCGGCTGCTTGCTTTTATGGTGCTTTTAACCGGATCTGGCAAATATATTTCAAGCTCCAGCTTTTCTTTTTTTCCAAGAGGCTGGTTTAACATCATGAGCATTCCGCCGCAGGATATGTTCACGCCCCTTACAGCAGTGATCTTTTCTTTTTCCGGGCCGGATTTGCGGCGCACGGAAACCCGTATCCGCTCGGCCGGCCCCCGGTAAAACTCCCTTTTCTCCACATGCTGGATCACGTCACGCACCGTGACGTAAACCGCCTCCCTGCCCTCTATCTCTTTTATGGAACAGATCAGGGTTACGATTTCGCCTGTTTCTATAAAAACCAGGCAGTCAGAGTCCTTGTCGATGCGTTCAGGGTCGGCAAGGGTGCCGGGAGGAAACATGAGTTCGACTTCAGGCGGTTCCATGACCCCGGCCACTGCACTCTGCTTTATCTGGGCACCGGCAGTGGTGTAAAGGTTCACCGACACAGGAGTCTTTTCAGGCAGATTGGACAAGTATTGTTCAACATCCATAACCAGATTTCTTTAGCATAAAAAACCGGCCAGGTAAACCTGTACCTGATTTTTTTTCCAGCTTTATCCTGACTGGATGTTTATACGGGTGCCTGTAGAGGAGGCCGCCCCGGGGCCGCGGTATCCGCCCAGGGCTTTTTTTGCCGCCCCCAGGCTCTCCATCTCGTGTTTGGTCACGGCAATGGCTGACTGCAGGTATTTGCGCATCCGCCCGTTTTCCTCCAAAACCGCTGCTACGGCATCCCCCCAGTCAAGCAGGCAGGGGTTGCCGTCTCCGACACCCCCTGACTTTTCAGCTTCTTCCTCAAAGGCGGCATTGATCTTTTCGGCCTGAGAAAACAGTTCCTTCAGCTTTTTGAGCCGCCTGTTTATCATGTTTGCCGAAGTCCCTTTTGCCACATCCGTTTTGATTTGTCCGTAAAGGCCCAGGATCTCCCGGTAGCAGGCAGTGGAGCGCGCAAGCATTTCTTCGGCCCGATTCATACTATCCCCCTATATTCCTACATTCAGGAACCTGTGAACAGGCCCGGCGGCATCTTCTTCATAGCCGGGGCTGTTTTTATTTTCCTGCTCAACACCTGCGCCCTGTTGATTTTCTATAGCCTGCACCCATCCCTCGCGCAGTTCGAGCAGGATGTTTTCACACACGTCTATGGGTTTTTGATCCCCGCTAACATTTCCGCGGGTAAGTTCCCTTATCATGAACCAGTACAGGCCGTCGAGGTTTTCAACCACCTCGCCGCCCTTTTCATGGTCCAGGGTGTTGGAAAGCTCGGTGATAATGGCCACCGCACGGCTGACCTTTTTCAGCTTTCCCGCACGGTCTCCCTGCCCCAGGGCCTGCCTTGCCTGGCGCAGAAACCGGATAGCCCCGTCATAGAGCATTATCATTATCTTCTCCGGCGAAGCAGTGCGCACCTGGTTTTCAAAATAGCTCCTGTATGGATTGCTCATTACTATTTACCTCCGATGGACGGAATTTTATCCATTTGCTGTTCCAGATAGTCGCTCTGGGAGTTCATCTCGCTTATCATCTGCTCCATTGCTGCAAACTTCTTGTAGAGCATCTCCTCGCGTCTTTGCAACCGTGACTCGGTTCGTTCTATATTGCTGTCTACCTGGCTTATCTGGCGGTTTATGCTGTCTTTCCGGGTGGCGTACAGGCCGTCAAGCGAGCTTGTGGTATCGGAAAGGTAATTGCCGTACTGCCCGAATATGCCCTCGGTATCGTCGTCTCCCCCCATCAGCCTTGCCACCTCGGAGAAATCATCAGCCATGGCTGACTCCATTTTTGCGCTGTCAAAGTTTATGGTCCCGTCCCTGTTGGTAGAAAGGCCGAGCTGGGAGAGTGTGTTATAGTTGTCATTTCCCTCCACCGGGGTCACGAGCATGTTCTGGAGTCTGCGCTTGACCGAGTTCACGGATGATTCGCCGCCCAGAACGCCACCGTCTGTGGTGCTGGTATCAGACTGGCCGGTTACAAACGAGACCGCGTCATTGTAGGCGGAAACAAAGTTTTGCATTTTAGAGACGATCGCCTCCTTGTCGGTCTCTACTGTAACCGTGGTGGGCTCCACCATCCCGCCGGAGTTTTCCGGGCTTTCGCTTTCCAGGTCCAGGGTCATTCCCTCCACCGGATCCTTTATGGTGTTGGTGCTGCTGGTGATCTCCACTCCATCAAACTGGACCACAGCCTCCTGGGCGGACTGGACCGGGTCCTGCTGCAGCGCAAGCGTCTGCTCCCCGCCGGAAAGATTGCTGCTCATCATAAATTCCGAGGTGCCGTCCTCGCCGGTTAGCATTAGCTGGTAGCGGTCTCCGTCCTCGCTTCCGTTGTCTATAATAGTGGCTGAAACCCCGTGCTCCCCGGTTTCCGCATTTATGGCGTCCCTGATTCCTGCAAGGGAGTTTTCGCCTTCTGCTATTTCCACGGTATGCACGGTTCCCGAAGCCCCTTCGCTTACCACGCCCTCGCCGACCTCGAGCTCAATCTCGCCGGTGCCGAACACCTGGTCGATCTGGGAGTCATAGGCATCCTCTGAGAGGCTTTTCTGCACCTGAGCGAGCTGGTCCACGGTGACCTGGTAGCTGCCCTCTGCAGCCCCGTCGGCAGAGGCTGAAACCACCCCTTCGTCTGAAAGCGAAACTTCCCGCTCATTTACATCCGACTGCGAGTCAAGGGCGCCTGCCGCGGAATTTAAAGCCTCCAGCTTTTCATGATACTGCTTGTAGGCATCAAGCCTTGCCTCGTGGTCTTCCTTTTTTGCCTCCAGCCTTTCCAGGGGCTGGCGCTCAACCTCCATGAGCTCCTTTACAATGGATTCCGTCTCAAGGCCCGAGGCCATTCCGGTAAAATTTATCGCAGACATAATATCCCGTCCTTTTTTGAATCAGTAGGCGTGGTTGACGATATTGCCGATATACTCCCGCAAATACGCCTTTACCCCAAGGATCTCCTCTGGCGGGATCTGGCGGACCACCTCGTCTGTCTGCCGGTCCACCACCTTTACCACCAGCCTGTTCAAATCCTCGTTTTTCTCAAACCGCACGCTATAGGTGCCCTCCTCGGATATCTTTTCGATTCTCTCAAGGATCTCCTCCGGTGCCACCTTGTTTTCGCCTTCTTCCCGGTGCCCCTCAGCCTCCCGGGTTTTTTCGTGCCCACTCTGCCGCCCGGTTTCCTCCAGGGTTTTTAACTGCGGCATACTCCTGGCCTCTGAAGACCTGATCAACTCAGCGGTGGGCACCTGTGCAGCCAAAGATTCAATCTTCATGACAGATTTCCTCCTTTTGGAAAGCAGGGGCTGAAAAAACCCTTTCAGGCCCCCTGCTTTCAGGTTACCCTTGCCGCTACTGCAGCAGGGAAAGAGCAAGCTCGGGCGTCTGATTGGCCTGGGCCAGGATCGAGGTGCCTGCCTGCTGCAGGATGTTGTTTTTGGTCATCGCCGATGTCTCCTCGGCGATGTCTGCGTCCAGGATCCGAGAACGGGCGGATGACAGGTTCTCAGAAACGTTTTCCAGGTTGGCGATCGTGGACTCGAACCTGTTCTGCACGGCGCCAAGTCCGCCCCGGATTGAGTCTATCTGAGAGATCGCCCTGTCAACGCTCCTGATCGAGCCTTCCGCCTCATCCCGGGTCGCAATGCTGATATTGTTTATGTTGGCAACGTTGAGGTCTGTGACTTC